>JAAGZL010000619.1 GCA_024206335.1 Gammaproteobacteria bacterium | reverse complement strand
TCTCGACCTTTCAGTTCAACAACGGTATTCTTCTTCACAGTGGCGTATCCTTTTGGTTGTTTTCATTGTTTCGCAACAACAAATCAACCAGATACGCCGCTTTTCTTCAACCCCTCAAACACCAGATTCAGTTATAACTCCTACGGCAATTCAGTGGCGCAACTGTAAGAGTGCAGATGTCTCCGATATAGATCCAGATCCTCAGGACGGTCCACATCCCATAATGTATTCAATTCCACATGGGTGAATTTCAACTGGTGCAGATGGGCTCTGGTTTGGTTGCAGACTCTATTCGTGCCCCAATCTATTTTTGTAAACAGGCCAGAGCTAAAGCGGCTCAGTCCCAAAAGAACATAACCACCATCGGTGGCCGGCCCGATTACGGCGTCGGTACCATTTCTCAGGGCATGGAATGCCTCTGTGACATAGGCCAGGTCGAGTGGTGGGCTGTCGATGCCGATGATCACCGCCTGTGAATGTGTGCCCAAGGCCGCCTGCAGGGCGTTTGCCATGCGTTCCCCCAGGTCATCCCCGGTTTGGGTGTGCAACTTCAGATTGAACCTGGATGCGATCTGCCGGAAGTAGGGATGTTGCTGGTTGGGGGCGCAGTGCAGCTCTACGGTGGCAATCGCTGTTTCCGTCATCAGTCTCAACTTCTGTTCCAGCATCTCCTGGTGTAGTTGGGCCGCCCCGGTCTCGCCCAGAGCGGGTATCAGTCTGGTCTTGACCTGTCCGGGATCGGGGGCCTTGGAAAAGATGATGAGCTTGGAGTTGGGAAACAACATTTCAGGGGTTGTACCTGTTGACCAGGGCTTGTGGCGAGGTCCCCAGATAATAGGCCAGACGTAGTCTCCACATCAGTATGATGGTGGTGAAAATGCCGTTCTCTTCCCAGCGTCTGCTTGAGGTTGTCAGCCGGTCCGGCATGCACAGGGGACGGCTCAACCGCTTCAGTCTTTTGCTTAGGGCGATATCCTCCATCAATGGAATCTGATCGAATCCTCCAATCCTCTGGAATACCTGCGACAAGACAAATATACCCTGATCACCGGTGGCGATACCGGAGATGCACGAACGCAGATTCATCATGCCCTCAATGATACGAAATATTCTACTGGATCCAGACAGGCCTACACGGAAGCGTCCCCACACACGGCTGCCAGTGGCAATATTGGTGATGAGGTTGGTGTGGGCGTCTGCAGGTATTCTGGTATCTGCGTGCAGGAACCACAGAACCTCTCCTGAAGCGGCCTCAGCCCCATGGTTCATCTGGACGGCACGCCCTTTGGGCGATGACAACATCAGATCCACCAGCGGCCTGGCCAGATCGGTGGTGTTGTCCTGACTGCCGCCGTCACACAAGATAACCTCATGCCCCTCACTGCGCAGTGGTTGCAGTGGCGCCAGTGTCTGTGTAATACACTGCGCCTCATTAAGGGATGGGATTATGATGGAGATCTTGATAGTCGCCCCTTGTTGGGTTAGATGGTCCAGGGATAATCCATGGTGTTTATAGGTTACCCGGAAAGTGAACCGCCGCAGCTGCTGCCACTGCCGGCAGTGCATCCGTAGCAGTGGTCTGCAACAATTATCTTGTTGTTGCCGATCTCCTCCTGCAACAGGTGGTGCAGGTGGGTGCGGGAGTAGCCATTGAGTTTCAGTGGCAGGTTCAACATCTGGTTAAAGTCACAATCGAAGATGTGGCCCTCCCAGTCAACACTCAACAGATTGCGGCACATGACGGTCGCCAGGTTTTTATCCTGGTGCGATGTTTTCAGCAGATGCATATATTCATCAAACTGTCCGTTGGACAGCAGGGTGCTGCCAAAACGTTTGATTGGCATATTGGTTAGGCAGTACAGCTGATTGAATACAATGCCCTCCCGTTGCAACAGCTCATTTTTGTAATCCTGCAGCAGGGTATGCTGGGGTGGTGGCAGAACCGGGCCTGCCGGATTGTAAGCCAGGTTTAACTGCAGATTGCTCTCTGGATGACCGTAGCCGAGAGAGTTAAGTTTTTTCAGCGCCTTAATGCTGGAGTGGTAAACGCCATCTCCGCGTTGCGCATTCACATTTTCTTCCAGATAGCAGGGCATGGATGCAACAACCTCAACCGCGTGCTGGGCCAAAAACTCAGGCATATCCTCATATCCGTCCTCATTTAGGATGGTTAGGTTGCAACGGTCAATCACCTTTGCGCCTGATGCGGTAGCCTGTTGCACCAGATAACGGAAGTCCTGGTGCATCTCTGGTGCGCCACCGGTTATATCCAGTGTGCTGGCTGAGCTGCTTGCCAATACCTCTAGCAACAGTTCGATGTTGTTTCTGGTCATCATCTCCTTGCGGCTTGGACCCGCATTTACGTGGCAGTGCAGGCACTTCTGGTTGCACTTGTAACCAAGATTAACCTGGAGTGTCTCCAGCTTATTGCGATGTATTTCAGGAAAGCTGTTGTTCAATAGAAGTGGAAGGGTATCTTGCATTGATGGTTGCCTATACTGCTGAGATGCTAGTTGTGTAATGTATCAAATCAGTTGCCGAAATTAGACGCTAGGTTGCCGGGTTAAGTTCCAATGATTATTCCCCGTTGTCTTTGGATTCAGAAATATTGCTGATTACCTGGTCTATCGCCTGGTCCAGATGGTAGTCCAGGGTGTGTTTTAGTTCGGCTTGAATCTGCTGTTTCAGGTTAACACTAAGTTTTTCCACAACTGTACTTGCTATGTTGCTGGCCATAGTTTCCAGATCCTGTTGTAGCTGTGATCTTAGTTGCTCCCGTAATAGCTTATACTGGATGTTGTTATCCGCTGGTGCTGATTCTGCTGGAAGGTCTGGTGCAGTGTCATGCTGTGTTTCTGATTCTAGTGCCAGCCTGGATAAGTGCTTCTTCAAAAGTTCCGGGTCTTCTGGTAGTTTAAATTCAGAGTCAAGGTATGAGTTGTCATCTTCTGTCAGTACCTTAACTGATGGCTCAGATATGCTGTTAAAGGTTAGCTTTTTGTCAAAGCTGTAATCTTCTTCAACGAATACAACTTCATCCAGGATTGGGATGCCCATGTCATCCAGTGCGATTTGTTGTTCATCCGGTTCTGGTGGCTTTCCGTGTTTATTGTTCCCAGATTTTTTGAGCCAGTCATCACTCATGGTTTAGATCTCGTGTGTATTGAGGGGGTATCCACGGTCGCGATAGAAACAGTAGCGTCTGCGACCGCTTTTTTTTATCTCTGCATCATGGTCAATAAATTCAGCTACGCGGTGAAATCTACTGAAAAACTGTGGTACCTCAGTGGCCAGGTTTATCAGCACGTCATGTTCTTCTCCGGCTTCTTCTGCGTGCCCGATCAGGATAGGGTTGTGATCCGGGTCTGATTCGTTGGCCAGGCTGTGCGGTATGAAACTGTCCTGGCGAAAGGTCCAGAGTAACCGGTCGATGTGCTGGGATTCAGCATTGGAGTTGGTGTGCAGATATATGCGATGTCCCTGCTGCCATGCTTTGCCTGCAAGTCGGCAGGCCATGCCAAAGCGGTCGTTGGAAGACCGGTCATTCAAGATATAAAAATCCACCTGGGTCATGCGGTTAACCGTCCAGTCGACAGCGTTTTAGCAGCAGCTGGGTGAGCAGGGGTACCGGGCGTCCGGTTGCGGATTTGGTGGAGCCGCTGCTCCAGGCGCTGCCGGCGATATCAAGATGGGCCCATTTAAAATCTTTGGTAAAGCGGGAGAGGAAGCAGGCCGCTGTGATGGTGCCGGCCCATCTGCCGCCAATGTTGGCTATGTCGGCGGTCTTGCTATCGATCATCTCCTGATAGTCATCCCATAGGGGGAGTTGCCACGCCCGGTCGCCGGTTTCTACCCCTGCATCCAGCAGCTCTCTTGCCAGGGTATCGTTGTTTGCCAGCAGACCAGATGCATGTTTACCCAGCGCCACCACGCAGGCCCCGGTCAGGGTGGCTATGTCTATCACGGCTGCCGGGTTGAATCTCTCTGCGTAGGTGAGGGCATCACAGAGTATCAGGCGTCCCTCTGCATCTGTATTCAGTATCTCGATGGTCTTGCCAGACATGCTGGTGACAATATCTCCCGGTTTATTGGCGGCGCCGTCCGGCAGGTTTTCCGAGGTGGGAACCAGGCAGACCAGGTTGATGGGGAGCTTTAGATCCAGACAGGCAGACATCACACCCAGGACGCTGGCGCCACCGCACATGTCATACTTCATCTCCTCCATACCGGCAGAGGGTTTCAGGGAGATGCCACCGGCATCGAAGGTCAGGCCCTTGCCCACCAGCACCACTGGTTTGGATTTTGGTTTACCGCCGCGGTACTCCATGACAATCAGCTTGGCCGGTTGCCGACTGCCCCTGGATACGGAGAGCAGGGAGCCCATACCAAGTTTTTCCATCTGGGCCTCTTCCAGTATCTCCACCTTTAGTTTACGCGAGCGGCGTTTCATGCTCTTGGCCTGGTCTGCCAGGTAGGAGGGGGTGCAGATGTTTCCGGGCAGGTTACCAAGATCTTTGGCCCTGCTGACGCCGTTGGCTATGGCCATGCCATGGTCTACGCCTTTTACTGCCTTCTTTAACTCGCTTCGGTCTTCCAGCATGAGAGTGAGTTTGCGTAGTGGACGCTTGCTGCTGTCGATGTTGCTCTTGCACTGGTTGAAGCTGTATATGGCCTCCTCTGCGGCCAGTACCGTATCCCGGAATATGGAATAGGTGGTGCTCTCTTTCGGCATAAGATGTGGGAGACAGGTCACGGCCTCAGTGGCACCGCCATCCTTGAGGGTGGATACCGCCTTACCCACCACTTTACGGTAGGCGGCCAGATTGAAATCTTTCTCTGCCCCGCAACCGACCAGCAGTATGCGTTTGCATGGCAGTTCCTGGGGGTTGTATAGCATCAGGCTCTGTCCCAGCTTGCCATCCATATCGCCGCTCTTCAGGAGTTGTCGCAGTTGGCCGTTGCAGGCCTGGTCCATGCTGTGTGATACCTCTGGTAATTTGCGCTTTTCAAATACGCCAAGTATCAGGCAGGCGGTGCGTTGGTTGGATGGAACGCCAGATTTTGCTTCAAATTCCACAATTGCTCCCAGTTATTATCTGATGGTTGTACAGTTATTTATTCTCTATCATGCCATTTTTAGATAGGATGCGTGCTAGTCTACAAAAAATGACAGTATTTACCACTGCCTTCACTGCAACCGCGGCATAGCGTTTTCAGGCTGGATGTTTTTAACCCTTTGATTTGAGGCTATTACCGCAAATTCAAACCATGATTTCGATTATCGATCGCTACATCCTGCGGGAAGTTATCAAGTCGTACCTGGCTATTCTCACCGTACTGCTTCTGATCTTTACCAGTAACAGCTTTATCAAGATACTGCAGAAGGCTGTATCCGGCACTATTAGCAATGATGTGCTGTTTCAGCTGGTGGCTTTGAAATCAGTGGATATCCTAGGCGCCGTTATTCCACCGGCCTTCTTTTTTGCCGTTCTGTATGCCATTGGGCGGATGTATCGTGATAGTGAAATGACCGCCCTGGCCAGCTGTGGTTTTGGTTTTCGGCGTGTTTTCCGTTCTGTAACCTACGCGGCCTTGCCGGTATCCATGTTTGTGGCCCTGTTGACCCTGGTTGGTATGCCATGGGCCGAGCAGATATCAGAACAGATATATGAACGTCAGGAGACGGAGGCCGAAATGGGAAATGCCGTGGCTGGACGTTTCAATGAGTTCAAGAGCGGCAAGGTGCTGTTTTTTGCCGAAGAGATGTCCAGCGACAAGACTAAGCTGAAGAATGTATTCGTGCAAAATCGGCAGCATGGTGAACTGGGTCTGGTTACAGCATCTGGTGGGTATCAATATGTGGATGAGGAGACAGGCGACCGCTTTATGGTGCTGCAGGATGCCCATCGTTATGTAGGCGATCCGGGAGAGAGCGAATACTCTGTGGGAGAGATGGAAGAGTTTGGAATGAGAATTTCCAAGAAGGAAAAGGATGCGATTGTTACCGAAAGGAAGGCGCTGAGTACATCCTTTCTGCTGGGCTCTCGTAAGCGGTTGCACAAATCTGAGTTGCAACACCGTTTCTTGTTGCCGCTGTCGGTGTTTGTATTTTCCCTTGCCGGGGTGATCCTAAGTCGCTCCCTGCCGCGGGAAGGCACCCAGGGTCGTATTGTCCTGGCGATTCTGTTTTACACCTTTTTCCTTAATCTACAGGCGCTGTCGCATACCTGGATGCAGGATGGGGTTACCCCCATGTGGATGGGACGGTGGTGGGTGTTTATTGTGTCGTTGTTACTAATCTGGCTACTCTACTATCTGCGGTCGCAGCAGTTTGGACGGTTTAATAAGTGGCTGCTGCAGAGGATTGGCCGGTGAGGTTGCTGCAACTGTATATAGGTAAAACGGTACTGGTGAATATCACCGTTGCCCTAGTGGTGTTGTTGGGGCTGGTCTCCATCGGCACCTTTGCCGGAGAGTTGGGTGATGTGGGGGAGGGTGATTACCAAACCTGGGATGCATTTGTGTATGTGGTAATGATTGTGCCACGTAGGATCTACGAGATTTTCCCGGTGGCGGTCCTGCTGGGTAGCCTGATTGGGTTGGGTGGTTTGGCGAGTCATTCGGAGTTGATCGCCATGCGTGCTGCCGGGGTCTCCCTGCGGGGTATTATATTTTCCGCTCTCCAGGCCGGTTTCCTGATGATGGTTGGAATTGTGATTATCGGTGAGCTTATAGCCCCGAATACCGAACAGTATGCCGAGACCATGCGGGCATCCAAGATGTCTGAACAGATAACCATGCAGTCTGAGCATGGCTTCTGGGCTAGAGACAGGAATACCTTTGTTAATATCCGCAAAATACTTCCTGGGGCCAGGCTTCAGGATATATATATATATGAGTTTGCTGACGACCGACAACTAAAGGTGGCCAGCTATGCCGCCTTTGCCCAGTATCGTGATGAACGCTGGCTGTTGAATGATATTCAGCAGTCGGAATTTACCTCTAAGGGTGTGATCAGCAGAAAGATCAATCGGGCAGAGTGGCAATCCATGCTGGACCCCAGTTTGTTGAGTGTAGTGGTAGTTCGCCCTACGATGCTGGCGGCCTGGGGTCTGTATAAATACATCGGTTTTCTGCACGGAAATGGGCAAACGGCCACAACCTTTGAAGTGGCATTTTGGAGCAAAATCATCTCTCCCATAATGACTCTGGTGATGGTGTTTCTATCGGTGCCATTTGTATTTGGCTCCCTGCGCAGCGTGGGTATCGGTCAACGGGTATTTGCTGGTTCCATTATTGGGACGGTGTTTTTTCTGATGAGTAAGATCCTAAACCACATGGCGGTGATCTATGAACTCAATCCGCTGTTTGCGGCATCATTTCCGGCGTTGGCAATGTTGGGTCTGGCGGTGTGGTTGTTTCGCCGGGTGCATTGACTTGGAAATCAAAGGCTATTACCAATAGTCTCAGGCCCCGATTCCCTACTGTGAGTCCTTCTTTTTGACCATGACCAATCTGGTATGGGACAGGCGGTCGTGCCAGGCCAGGTTGTCTCTGTCGACCAATATCCACAGAAAACCCAATCCGAGTGCTGCCCAGGAGAGTATGGCGCACAGGTAGCGCAGCAGTGCATCCCTGAAACCAACTCCCTCTCCATCACTGCGTACCACCCGCAGGCGCCAGGCGCGCATCCCAAGGGTCTGACCGCCTTTGATCCAGAATAGGATATGGAAGCCGGCCATGACGCAGAACAGATACGCCAGGTAGAACGGATTGAGGCGCAGGCCCTCCCTATCTACGTTGTCCCAGCCCACGATCAGATCCAGCGGGATTACCACCAGGGCCATGGCCATCAACAGCACCGCCATTACCAGAATGGTGTCATAAAACATTGCGGCAAGGCGCCGCATCAGGCCTGGAGGCGCCCACTGTTCCTGATCTGGGGTGCCGTTACTTGGCATTAGTCGGTACAGGTGGATTGGGTGAGTTTGGAACCAGTGCTACCTCATCCTGGTGCTCGATCCTGGTGAACGCCTCAGCAAACTGTTTGTTGACCGTGACCCGGAAGGAACCCTCCTCTAGCAGGTAGGCTCGGTCATACAGTCTTTTTCTGAGCCAATCCAACATCGACTGTACATCAGTTACTGTATCCGGCAGTTCAATCTCCTCAGACTCCTTACCGATTTTATGCACCAGATAGTTGAAATAGAGCAGGTTGATCTTGCATGGGCCGGGGGTAACGCCAGTGCCGGAGTAACGGCTGATCCCCGCTTGTTCCAGCCGCTGCAGGTAGTTTTGCCAGTTTTGTTCCTGGTTCTGGCCCAGTTTATACAGGGTCTCCCAGGAGTAGATGCCGGTATCATGGCCATCATCAAATACCAGCTTGACTGCGTACTGACCCAGGGGCTCTATCTGCTCGATATTTACCCGTTCCTTCCCGGTTATCGGTAGCTCCATGGAGTGTACATCCTGGGCCGGGGAGAATATCCGCAGATATTCGCATGGCAGCTTAAAGCGGCTGCCATCGGAAAATTCCAGTGACAGAATTCTAGATTTTTGGTGCAGATTTATCGAGGTTGGGATTACGCTTGGGGCCTGTTCTGACATGTTGTATCTCGGTTTTCATTCGTTGCTTGGGTGCGGGATGGTTACATAGCATCTATGCCGGTTCAAGTTTTTGCTGTGGCTCAGGGTTAGCCGACAACACCCAGTATTCGTTTCCTGAAACCAACCCCGCAATCGGCGGCGATCTTCTCGCAGGCCGCTATATCAACCCCCTCCAGGCCTTCAATGGCGGTGGCGGTTACATGTGGAATGTAGTTTGGCGCCAGCCGCAGAAACTCCAACATGGCCTGATAGGAGTCGTCCATGGCGGGCAGGCAGTGGCGGTCATATACCTCTTGGTTCTGGCCGTTCAGGGAGATGGAGAGGCTATCCACATATCGACCAAGCTCTGGTAGTACATTATGTTTATGCACCAGATTTGCCAGGCCGTCGGTGTTGATGCGCACCTTGCCACCGTGTTCCTTGATATATCTGGACGCCTCCAGCAACACCTTCAGGCGCAGGGTTGGCTCCCCATAACCACAGAAAACGATCTCCGTATAGGCTGCAGGATCACCAATGGCGACGATTACCTCCTGGCTGGATGGGCGGTGATCCAGGCTGAGGTCATATTCGTGCAGATCCATGCTGCCGCAGTTCTTGGGGCAGAAGGAGCAGCCCAGGGTGCAGCGGTCGGTGATATTGAGGTATAGCCGATCCTCTATCTGATAACTTATCTGGTTCAAAATCTACTCTTTCTCAGTTCTGTGCTGAGGCTGGCGCATAGCTGTTTGAATTGTGTATAGCACCCTTCGTTCATGGCGCCATTGCCGTCTGCATAGACAAATCCAGTCGGTTGGTTGCGCACGAAAATGGACATGCAGAAGAAGCCGTTTGTATCAATTGCTTTAACCACTTCTGGTGGTACCTTGGGCAGGAATTTTGCGCTGTTTTCTGGTCTTAACCAGAATCCCTGCTGTCGTGATAGCAGCATGGCGAATAGATTTTCCCCTTCCATCTCCACGCTGAATTTGTGTAGTGCGGAGTGGGTGTCAGCGCCTATCAGATGGCCCACTCCGGCCTGTTTTTTGTCTGCGCTGAGCATGATGAACATTACATGTTTCAGGTTAAGCTCATCCCTTAGGTTGCGCATAAATTTTGCGAGGGGATCATCCCACTCAGTTGGCACCTTTGCCCTTATGGGCTCCCTGGTTGGTTCTCTGCTCTTTGTGACAGGTTTAGGTGTAGGCGTAGGTGGTATGGCAGGGGTGGTGGCCGGCTCCTTCCTTGGTTGTTTTGTCGGCGCCACTGCGGGTTCCTGATTTGGTTTTATCTCTGTTTTTTTCTGTGGCTTCGCTACGGTGGTGGCTGGTGGGGGCGTTGTGGCTGACCTTACGGGTTCTGCCGAGGGCTCCGTTGCAGGCCTCTGTATGGGCTGGGTTGTTGGTTTTATCGCCGGTTTCTTTGCTGGTTTTTCACCGACGCTATTTGTTGCGCTCTTCGTTGGTTTCTTTTTCGCCTTTTTCTGGATCGGCTCTGGGGTTGGAGGCGCTGTTTTAGGAGCGTGCTGTAGAATGCTATGGGCTGTGACAGGTAGTGGCATTCCAGCGAGCTGTCTGGCTATGCTGGCAGCCCGTGAGTGGAGATGTGCTGTGGTGCGTTCTATGGTCTCATGTTTGAAGTCAGCCAGGGATTCAATCAGGTCTGTAACATCAGGGGAGTACCAACTGTGGGCGGAGGCCTGTGCCAGGGAGTTGGCAAATACTACTCCTATGGACCGTGGGTGGCTCTGCCAGGTGTGATCCATACTCTGGATGATCAGAGGGGGGAGATGCCAGACCCTCGCTAGTTCTGTGCCAAGTTGTTTTAGGGTAAAGCCAAGTATCGAGTGGGATGCTGATCCGTAGTCAGCCCCTTTTCTTACCATGTTTTGAATTTTCTGCATCGCCTTGCCAGCGTAGGTCCAGAGTGCCATCTCTGCGCAGTTGTACAATAGTGCTGCATGCCCCATTGCCTCTGGGTTTTTTTCCCCGCGTTGTTCGCCAATATCCTGTGCGTAGATGGATGCATGGATGGCGTGTGTGTAACAGTGATAAATCCCTGATTTGGCTGCTTCAGGTAGATTTTTATTTAATATAGGCAGTGATTTAATCGCTTCCTGCACTGGTGCTGGACCCAGCATGGATATAGCATGGGCTATATGGCTCGCTGGTCCGCGCTTGTTGCCGGAGATGATTCCAAAACGGCGGTAGACATCCATGGTAAACCCGGGGTCGAGGCCAATCACCTGTTGCAGATCATGGTTATTGGTGTTGGGGTCATCCAACTGCTGCTGTACCAGTTTGACGGTTATGGCCATGGCCGGGAGAGGGCGCTTTTCAAGATTGGTGACCAACTCATCGAGAGTTATTGACATGTTAAAAGTATTCCGTTGACGCTATTTTTATTGGCCAGAATGAAAACACAACATAACCGAGATGGAAATAGTTGGTCTACATTTGAGCCGGCCAGAGATTTGGTGGTGCTGGTGCACGGTATCTGGATGAGTGGGCTAGAGATGACCATGCTCTCCAGGCGATTGCGATACTGTGGTTTTCTCACCCGACGCTTTTCCTACCCTTCGCTTAAATCTGCACCGGCACAGAATGCCGATTCTCTGTACCAGTATATCAAACAACAACGGGCAGGTCGGGTGCACCTGGTGGCTCACAGTCTAGGTGGTATTGTGCTGCTGCATCT
>JAAGZL010000618.1 GCA_024206335.1 Gammaproteobacteria bacterium | reverse complement strand
CGTCCCGATCTGATGCACACCCTGCTGGGTAAGCTGGCGGACTCGGTTACCAGTTATCTGAATGCGCAGATTGCGGCCGGCGCCCAGGCAGTGATGATCTTTGATACCTGGGGTGGCGTGTTGAGTCCACGGGATTATGAGGCCTTCTCTCTGGCCTATATGGAGAGGATCATCGGTGGCCTTACGCGGGAGAATGAAGGGCGCAAGGTGCCGGTTATCATGTTCACCAAGAACGGTGGTCAGTGGTTGAGTCGCATGGCCAATAGTGGCTGTGACGCCCTGGGTGTGGATTGGACCACGGATCTGGCAGATGCCCGGGTGCAGGTAAAGGATCGGGTGGCGCTACAGGGTAACCTGGATCCATGCATCCTCTACTCTTCGCCGGAACGTATCCGGGAAGAGGTCGGCCGGGTACTGAACAGCTACGGCAGTGGACCGGGTCACGTGTTCAACCTGGGGCATGGTATCCATCCCAACGTGGATCCAGAGCGTGCCGGGGTGATGGTGGATGCGGTACATGAGCTGAGTGTGCCCTACCATAAGTAGAGGCAGTTTCGATCAGAATCAAAAACGGGCGCCCTGAATTCAGCGGCGCCCGTTTTCTGTTTTAAACCCTGAATGATCCGCTCTGGGCCAATCAGGGATCTACCACGGTTAGAGTCTGATATTCACCGGCACACCATGGTACCGTAGCATCATATCCTCTGCCGACATGCCGCAGGCCAGTCCTACCAGTTCCGGGAGAAACAGCACCGGTAGCTGAAAATTCTTGCCGGTCTGGGCCAGGGCCTTGGCCTGGGTTCCGTCCATGCTCTTGAAGCAGAGCGGACAGGAGGTGACCAGCATGTCTACATCCTTGGTGTGGGCCCCTTCCAGTACATTGGAGGTCATCTGCATGTTGAGCTTATTGTTGGGCCAGGCCAGATGATAACCACAGCAGTCATCCTTGGTGTCGTAATCCACAATCTGTACCCCCAGGACCTCCAGGATATCTTCCAGAGAGGTGGGGTTGTCTGCCGACTCGTAGCCCTGGATATCCGCTGGGTTGCGGGTATGGCAACCGTAGTAAGATGCGACCCGCAGCCCGTTGAGGGGGTTAGTAATCCGCTCCTTTAGTTTGTCCAGTCCCACGTCCTGGGCGAAGACCCAGAGGGTATGGGTGATCTTGCAGGTACCCTTGTACTCCAGGCCCTGTTCGGCCAGGATCTCATTGACCTGGGCATGCACGGCTGGATCTTCCTGCATCCGTTTCTGGGCATTGGCAATCACGTTGTAGCAGGTGGAGCAGGGGGTATACAGGGGTAGCCCCATCTGCTCTGCATGGGCCATGTTCTTGGCATTGACCGCCAGGGAGGTGAGTTCGGAGCGTTCTTCGATTACACCAGAGCCGCAGCAGACTGCATCCACAATCAGTTCCAGTTCCACGTCCACCTTGGCGAATACATCCTGGAGGATTTGGAAAAAACGCTCATCCGCGCCCTGGAAACAGCAGCCGGAATAGAAGCCGTAACGAATTTTCTCACTCATGTCTTATTTTCTCCTCGGGACTCGAGCTCTTTTACCTTGGCATAGATCTTCTGGGTGCTGCTCTGGCCATCCAGGGTACACACCTGATGCGTGGGCTCGATTCCATGCTTTATTAGATAGTTGTCGGCCGCTTCAATGGCGGCCCAGCCCTTGGGGCCGTTCACGATTACCGGCAGCATCGGCTTGTTGACCTGGCCGTATTTGGCAACGTCATCGGTGTAGGCCTTGGCGCGACGGGATCCGGGGGTGTCATGGATGCCGTCATCGATGGACATCTTGCGCAGCCGCTGGATGGAGATGGCCGGGCGGGTGTCCTTGGGGCAGACGTTGATGCATTTGCGGCACTGGGCACAGGACCAGAGCCCCTGGTCTACCGCAGCCTGCATGCGCTCCCCCTTGAAACTGTCGCGTACATCGGCGGAGAAGCGGTAGGCCTTGCCCAGGGTCAGCGGGCCGGCATAGTTGGGGTCGGCGCTGGCGGCGGAGCAGGCGGAGTAGCAGGATCCGCACAGGATACAGTCGGTGATGTAGTCAAACTTGGTCAACTCCTGCCTGGACATGAGTGACTCCTGTTCCAGGGTCTCGGGAATTCGGCCCCGGTTCTCCATGATATACGGGTGCATCTTGGCCAGTTTTTCGATCACTGGATCGATATCCACCACCAGATCCCGTAGAACCGGCATATTACGCATGGGCTGGATGATGACCGACTCCTGTTTGAAGTCATCCAGGATTGGCATCAGCTGGGTGCTACAGGCCAGCAGTGGCTTGCCGTTGACCCGCACCGAGCAGGAGCCGCAGATCTTGGAGCGGCAGAAGGCACGGAAGGTCAGGGAGCTGTCTTGGGTGTTCTTGATCAGGCGCAGCACCTCCAGCACCGTCATGCCGGTCTCTACGTTGACCTTGAAGTTATCGTAGAATGCCGATTTATGTTCTCCTGGGGTAAACCGCTGGATACGGATGTTGGCCAGGATGCTCTTACGATCGGGGGTGATTGTTGCGTTCATGCTGGCGACTCCTTAATAGGTGCGGGCCTTGGGCTCGAATTCAGTGATGGTTACCGGGCTGAACTCCAGCTTGGGGCGGCCGTCGGCACCCTGGGTGGCCATGGTGTGTGCCAGCCAGTTCTTATCATCCCGTTCCAGGTGATCCTCGCGGGTGTGGGCACCACGGGACTCCTTGCGTTCCAAGGCTCCAGCGGTTACCACCTCTGCCAGATCAAGCATGTTCTTCAACTCCAGGGCGGAGACCAGTTCGGTGTTAAAGGCCTTGGTCTTGTCCTGGATTCGCATCTGTTTGAACTGTTCCTGCAGATCTGCAAGTTTGCTGATAGCGCTCTCCAGATCTGAAGCGTTACGGTAGACCCCCACCTTTTCTGCCATAAGGTTGCCCATGGCGTGGCGAATATCAGCTATGGTGATGCCACTGCCCTTGCCATCCATCATGGTGTTGATCATCTGGGTATCCCTCTCCTCCTGCTCGGTGCTCACCGGCGTGAAGCTGGCGCCGCGGGCGTACTCCAGGGCGTGCTTGCCGGCGCGCTTGCCGAATACCAGGATATCCAACAGGGAGTTGCCACCCAGACGGTTGGCGCCATGTACTGAGACACAGCCTGCCTCACCTGCGGCGTAGATCCCCTCGATTTCGGTCTGGCCATTGATATCGGTATGGATGCCACCCATGGAGTAGTGGGCAGTGGGTTTGATGGGGACCGGTTCCTCGATCGGGTCCACGCCCTCGAACTCTATGCAGAGTTCGCGGATCTGTGGCAGTTTTTCCAGGATGCGTTCCTTGCCCAGGTGGGTCATGTCCAGGAACACCTCCCCTTCCGGGCCGCCTCGGCCTTCGCGTACCTCGGTCTCGCAGGAGCGGGATACCAGATCGCGTGGACCCAACTCCATCTTATCTGGGGCGTAGCGGCTCATAAAACGTTCCCCTAGGCCGTTCAGCAGGTAGGCACCCTCTCCGCGGGCACCTTCAGACATCAGGATGCCGGTGCGGCGCAGGCCGGTGGGGTGGAACTGGATGAACTCCATATCCTTGATTGGCAGTCCTGCCCGGTAGGCCATGGCGGTGCCGTCACCGGTGTTGCCAAAGGCGTTGGAGGTGCGGGTCCAGTAGATGCGGCCATGACCGCCGGTGGCGAGGATTACCGCCTTGGCGTTGATGGTGTGTACCCGGCCGGTCTGGGTGTTGATGGCGGTAACGCCCTGGCAGCGTGTTCCATCGTGCATCAGGGAGAGTACCTGCCACTCATTGAGGAAGTTGACCCCATGGCGGATGCCCTGCTCATACAGGGTATGCAGCATGACATGGCCCACCTTGTCGGCGGAGTAGCAGGCCCTGGGTTTGGAGGCGCCACCGAAGGGGCGCTGGGCGATCTTGCCCTCATCGGTACGGGAGAAGGGGCAGCCCCAGTGCTCCATCTCGCGCACCACCATGGGCGCCTCGCGGGTCATGATCTCTGCGGCATCCTGGTCGGCCAGGTAGTCGGAGCCCTTGACCGTATCGAACCAGTGGTCCTGCCAGGTGTCGGTGCTGTCCAGGTTGGCCAGGGCGGCGTTTACCCCCCCTTGGGCTGCGCCGGTGTGGGAGCGTGTGGGGTAGATCTTGGTTAGAACGCCTACCCGTAGCTCCTCTTCGGAGCGTGATTCGAGTGCCGCGTAGAGCCCGGCACCACCAGAACCGATGATCAGGATGTCGTATGTCAGCATGTGCAGCTCCCTCTTCTTGTTTGGGGCGGACAATATTGTATTTGTGAATATTGACTATGGAGCATACCTATAGTGCGGGGGGGTGGAAAAACATAAATTATTTAGAGGTGACGTAGTTTTGTTTATGACTAAAGTGGTACCGCTAAAGAAATAGGGATCCCGTAGGTTGGGTTTGGCGTAAAAATGGCTGCTGGATGAGTGGGTTATATGGGAATTATGTTCCTTAGGCCCGGCATTGTTACACCGCTGTGTGATATCTATCTGGGTGGATGGGCTAGCGCTATAAGCGTGATGATAGGTAAAAGCGGCCGGACCCCGGGTAGAGTCCGGCCAAGATGGCTGTGTGGTTGAAGGTTGAGGTTGGCCTACTGGCCAGATGCCAGATTTGGTGCCAGCCAGCGCCTGGCCTCTTCTGGTTCCATGCCCTTGCGCCTCGCGTAGTCAGTGACCTGGGTGTCGTCTATCTTACCCACGGCAAAGTAGCTGGCGTCAGGGTGTGACAGATAGAGGCCGCTAACGGATGCAGTGGGTAGCATGGCCTTGCTCTCGGTCAGGGTCATGCCGATGTTGTCCTTCACCTCCAGCAGTTGCCACAGGATATCCTTCTCGGTGTGATCCGGGGTGGCGGGGTAACCGATGGCGGGACGGATGCCCTGGTACTGTTCCTCCAGCAGTGGTTCCAGGTTCACCTCTTCCTCCGGGAAGGCGGTCTTGATGGCTGCGGCCGGTTCATAGCCCCAATATTCGCTCCGTACCTTAAGGTGCAGCCACTCGGCCAGGGCCTCGGCCAGGCGGTCGGCCAGGGATTTGAGCAGAATGGCGCTGTAGTCGTCATGGCTGGCCTCGAACTCTGCCAGCTTGGCTTCCATATTGAGACCTGCGGTGCAGGCGAAGCCGCCAATGTAGTCTGGCTTATCACTTGCAACAAAGTCCGCCAGACAGGGGTTGGCCTTGCCCTCTGGCTGCCTGCCCTGCTTGCGCAGGAAATGAAAACGGGACAGCTCGTTGGCGCGTTTCTCATCATCAAACACGGCTATGTCGTCACCATCACGCTGGGCCGGAAACAGCCCAACTACGGCGGCGGCCTGCAACCAGCCGTGCTTCTTGATCTGGGCCAGCATGCGCTGGGCGTCATCGAACAGCTTGTTGGCCTCATACCCCTTCTCGGGGTGGGCCAGGATCTTGGGATAGCTCCCTTTCAGCTCCCAGGCGTGGAAGAAGAAGGTCCAGTCGATGTAGGGGATGATCTCCTTGATGGGGATATCCTTGATGACATGGATGCCGGGTTGTTGGGGCCGGGGTGGGGTGTAGTTCGCCCAATCTATCTGGGTGGCATTGGCCCGGGCCTGTGCCAGTGACAGTAGGTCGTGATTCTGCTGGGCATCGGCGCGCCGTTCCCGTGCGGCCTGGTACTGCTTCCGGATCTGTGTCAGGTAGGTGGATCTCTGCTCATCTGACAACAGATTGGAGGCGATGCCTACGGCCCGTGAGGCGTCGGTTACATGTACGGCCGGTCCGGTGTACTCCGGGGCGATCTTCACTGCGGTATGGATCAACGAGGTGGTGGCGCCGCCCACCAGCAGCGGGATGTTCATCCCCAGCCGCTCCATCTCCTTGGCGATATGTACCATCTCATCCAGGGAGGGGGTGATCAGGCCGGAGAGGCCGATGATGTCTACCTTATGTTCCTGGGCCAGCTGTAGGATGGTCTCGGCCGGTACCATGACCCCGGCATCGATCACCTCGTAGTTGTTGCACTGTAGGACCACGGTGACGATGTTCTTGCCGATATCGTGCACGTCGCCCTTTACCGTGGCCATCAGGATCTTGCCCCGGGACTGGGCGCCATCTTCTCCTTTCTCCTGTTGGATGAATGGCTCCAGCCAGGCCACGGAGCGTTTCATTACCCGTGCTGATTTGACCACCTGGGGCAGGAACATCTTGCCGGCGCCAAACCGGTCGCCCACCAGGTTCATGCCATCCATCAGTGGCCCTTCGATCACCTCCAGGGAGCGTGCGGCCTGCTGGCGCGCCTCTTCGGTGTCCTGTTCAATAAACTCGGTGATGCCCTTGACCAGGGCGTGCTCCAGCCGTTTCCCCACCGGCCATTGGCGCCAGGCCTTGTCCTCTTTTTGCTCTGCGCCGGCACCGCTGCCACGATACTTCTCTGCAACATCTAATAGCTCTTCAGTTGCGGAATCAGATTGGTTGAGCACCACCGCCTCCACCCGTTCTCGCAGCTCCTGCGGCAGGTCGTCATAGATGGCGAGCTGTCCCGCGTTCACAATGCCCATGTCCAGACCGGCCTGGATGGCGTGGAACAGGAATACCGAGTGGATTGCCTCACGCACCGGGTTGTTGCCACGGAAGGAGAAGGAGACATTGGAGATGCCGCCGGAGATCAGGGCGTGGGGGCAGGCCTGTTTGATCTCGCGGGTGGCCTCAATAAAGTCGATGCCGTAGTTGTTATGCTCCTCGATACCGGTGGCCACGGCGAATACATTGGGATCGAAGATGATGTCCTCCGCCGGAAATCCCACCTCTTCGGTCAGGATGCGGTAGGCGCGGGAGCAGATCTCTACCTTGCGCTGCTGGGTATCGGCCTGACCCTCTTCGTCGAAGGCCATCACCACCGCCGCGGCGCCGTAACGCCGGATCAGCCGGGCCTGCTGCACAAACTTCTCCTTGCCCTCCTTCAGGGAGATGGAGTTGACTATGCCTTTGCCCTGCAGGCACTTGAGTCCGGTCTCCAGTACCTCCCACTTGGAGGAGTCCACCATTACCGGCACCCGGGCGATATCCGGCTCGGAGGTGGTTAGTCTGAGATAACGCTGCATGGCGGCCTGGGAGTCCAGCATCGCCTCGTCCATATTCACGTCGATGATCTGGGCACCATTCTCCACCTGCTGCTGACACACCTCCAGCGCCTGCTCGTACTCCTCTTCCATGATCAAGCGCTTGAACCTGGCCGAGCCGGTGACGTTGGCGCGCTCACCCACGTTTACAAACAGGGATGCGGCGGTGATGTTCTGTGGTTCCAGACCCGCCAGACGACATGCGGGTTCGATCTGTGGCAGTTGGCGTGGTGTGCGACTGGCCACCGCATCGGCAATGGTGCGGATGTGGTCTGGGGAGGAGCCACAGCAGCCGCCAACAATATTCAGAAAACCGCTCGCGGCCCACTCATCGATCTGCGTGGCCATTGCCTCCGGGCTCAGGTCGTACTGACCGAACTCATTGGGCAGGCCGGCGTTGGGGTGGGCCGATACCGGGAACTCGGAGATACGGCTCATCTCCTCGATGAAGGGGCGTAGCTTCTCTGGCCCCATGGCGCAGTTCATGCCGATGGAGATGGGGCGTGCGTGACGCAGGGTGTTGTAGAAGGCCTCGATGTTCTG
>JAAGZL010000617.1 GCA_024206335.1 Gammaproteobacteria bacterium | reverse complement strand
TGCTCTATTTTAATCGCCCCCATCAGGGCCGCAATGCGTCCTGTCAATTCCCAGTCCAGATCGTTCATCAACCCATACAGAAGTCCGGAACGATAGGCATCACCACAGCCAGTAGGGTCCTGCAGTGAGGCTGCCTTGGCGGCGGGGATCTGGTACTCCTGCTTACTGGTATAGATGGTGGAACCCTCACCACCACGGGTTACAATCACCGCGTCCACCATATCCGCCAACTGCCGGGGGCCCTTGCCGGTGCGCTCCTGCATCAGCTTGGCCTCATAGTCATTGAAGGCCAGCCAGCGCGCCTGTTCGGCAAAGCGCATCAGATCATCACCATCGAACATGGGCATACCCTGCCCCGGATCGAATATGAAGGGTATATCGGCCTCGGCAAACTGCGCAGCATGTTGCAGCATACCGTCTCGCCCATCCGGCGATACCAGACCAACACTGCTGCCACTGGCATCACCAATCCTGTTCTCATGGGAGAAGTTCATGGCACCAGGGTGAAAAGCGGTGATCTGGTTATCATCCTGATCGGTGGTGATATAGGCCTGGGCGGTATACTGACCATCAATCTCACGGATATGGTCACGGCTGATGCCACACTCATCCATCCAGTCAGCATAGGGTTTGAAGTCTGCCCCTACCGTTCCCATCGGCTTGCCCTCGGCACCCAGAAGTTTCAGGTTATAGGCGATATTACCGGCACAGCCGCCAAACTCGCGGCGCATATCCGGAACCAGAAAGGAGACATTCAGGATATGTACCTGTTCCGGCAGGATGTGATTTTTGAACTGGTCATGGAACACCATGATGGTGTCATAGGCAAAAGAGCCACAGATTAGAGCTGACATATTGAATCCAGATAAAAGTAAAGCGCAGATATTACACCATACTGCATACAGCGGTCAGCCTGAAACAGGCTAACAACAGAATAGACACTAAAAAAACACCCACCTCCTGATCTATACCCAACAGGTCATGGAGAGGGGGAAGTATACAAAACAGCAGGAGTATATTGGATTTGGCCCACCAGCATTTCAGCAGGACCTACTGGAGTGGAAAAAAGACGGGCGGATATTTGAAGGGTTATAGCCTTCGAATCTGCTATAGAGCATCGGGTATTGGCTGAGATATCTGAGGTTCTCTATACTCCCATTATTGCCTTCTCATCCTGGCCAACCGTCGATGCAAAATATACTCTTGTCCAGAAATGCTGACCAGCACAGGTTCACACTACATGAGTTGCACTGCCCCCTTTGTTAAACCCGGCTCTCCCAGACATATTGCTTGGCGACTCACACCCGGGGGTTCCCTTGGGATTCCAGTATTTGAAAACTGCTATAGAAATGTGTTCGCATCTTGGGTTGCGAGTGGAGGAAGTTAGATGAAATTTGTGCTGTTGTTAGGTTGCCTGTTCAGCTCGGAGGCAGGCTAGATAGCGATACAATGTCTGCAACACTAAAGAACAACGATCTATCTACACCCCTTATCATGATCAGCCCCGCAAGCGGGCTTGAAGCACAGTCACAACTTGGAACATTTAATATTGGTTTTAAGAAAATCAGGCGTATTGACATGGTTGGCAAAGAGTATCTTCAGGGAGAAGTGTTAGCCATAGCCAAGCATCTACAGATGGCTAAAATGGCATTGCCACAATCCATTGAAATAGATAACCCGGCGAGTTTAAAGCAGTTTGCTTCACAACACCTAAAACTAAAACTAAAAGAAAATAAGTTAAAAGTTACCACATACAACCAGTATATTATCATCCACTTTAACGATGCAGAGCATGAAAACAATAACCCGAAATGGAAGATTAGAAAATTTGGTGAAGCAGTAGTTATAGATACCGCACGGTTAACTTTTGCTGCATTTCACCTGTCAAAAACGTAACGCTTCCGGTAATCTTATTAGGGCCTGTTAGTTTAAACCGAGAGTTGCAGCAGGTTATTTCTCTACCATCCGAACTTGGATGGAGGGGCGTAAGTATCGGGCAAATATATATAGCGGTTAATATTTACCAATACAGCATAAGGGGCTAAAGAGCGATGAACAGATTCCATTTGGAAGGCCGCAATTCTGGTGGTTACAGTAGCACCAGAGAGATTGAATTCGATGGTGATATCAAAGAGTTTAGAAAACCCGAGCCTACTGGAAACTACCCACTTATGACGGAGCTTTGGTACAGCTACACCTACAGTGATGGCAGAGTCATTGAAGACCAGGGAGACTTATTGCAGCAGATCATAAATGAGTGCAACTGGAATGAGGCGTTCTCAACTCAGACTATTACAAAATTACCCGTTGCAACAAAATCCTGATTGGTTACAGTAACAACCAACAAATGAAGCGAATCAATACAGATAACGTGTATATAGGAGACTATGGGAAGGTATTTTTAGTTCGTTGCCCTTCATGTAATAAATGCGCCCACGTCATACCTAAAGGCTCAAAAGAAACAGTTAAATGACCTCCGGCATAGCCGGAGGCTTATTGGATGACGCCCTCAAAGGGCTCAAGTAAGCGCCCAAGGCGCTAATATTGTCCAAACCGCAATTGATCTTGCCGTTCATCCGCTTTTTCTTGGCTTCGGATATATT
>JAAGZL010000616.1 GCA_024206335.1 Gammaproteobacteria bacterium | reverse complement strand
GGCAGGAGTGGTCAGAGGTAGGTGGACCAACCATACAAAGCACCTGCAACAGTACTATTCTCTTGTTAAGTCACATTGCTTTTAGTCAGCACACAACCTAGGATCACAGAGACATAGCACCAACAACATAGATCTCTTGTCCTCACTAATACCATGAACCTTTGCTTTTACTTTACACACATAGTATTCCTCATAGCCTGGAACGGGTCCTCTCATAAGCAGCATTTTTTAGTGCCCAAGGAGGAGTTTAGTACTCTATGAGGAGTGCATTATCCTATTCATCTAAGCTATTAGTAACACAGACACATGGAGAACAAACTACTTTCATTGGAAGAACCTAACAGTACATTAGTAGGCAGAACAACATAGCAAGGATACACTTTAGCACAACTATAGTTAGAAGGCCTGTAGAGAGATGACAAAGATTAGACTGGAGTTTGGAATAGTAGCATCACAAGGAAGTGGAGTAGTAACAGTACAAGGATTACTTTTAGCATATGTAGGACAAGTTTTTAGCATACTAGACGCTCAGGAAGCTACAAGTGGAACCATAGTTAACCTATGTAGAGATGAGACCATGAACTTAGTATTATCAGGATTGCAATTACAACCAAATGTTAGAACATACGAAGGAGGTAAGGTAGTAGGAACGAGCAGTTTAGCAGCAGTAATACTAGGAGACTTTGTAGTAGGAGCACTTTTGGATCCATTGGGTTCACAGTTATTAGGCACACGTAACATATCATCAAAGAGTCAGTGGGTAATAGAGTCACCAGCAGTTGGAATCGTAGACAGACAGTCCGTGTTTGAACCTTTACAGACAGGAGTACTTTGTCTTGACGCAATGATACCAGTAGGAAGAGGACAGAGAGAACTAGTACTAGGAGACCGATACACAGGCAAAACATCAGTAGGCTTAGACATGATTATTAATCAGAGACTGGAGAAGGTTCTATGCGTATATGCAACAGTAGCAGAGTTCTTTATGATATTGAGACACAAGGAGGAGATGTTTCCGCCTACATAACCACAAACGTAATAAGCATAACGGATGGTCAAATATTTTTATCTGTAGACCTATTTCTAAGTGGAGTGCAGCCAGCAGTAGATGTTGGCCTGTCAGTTACTAGAGTGGGAAGCGCAGCACAATGGGATGGAATGAAGCTAGTAGGAGCAGCATACAAGTTGGAACTAGCTCAATACATGGAACTACAAGCATTCTCACTGTTTGCTTCTGACTTAGGAGAAGAGACCAAGTACAGACTGTCAAGAGGAGCAAGATTAGTAGAACTACTGAAGCAAGTGAATGGGAGCCCAATAGTTTTAGGTAAGCAAGTCACACTACTATCTCTGGCTAACCAAGACCCAATATCCAAGATACCACAATTCAAGATAGGCAACCTCAAGCAGATGTACTTAGCACTTCCCACTTGGATACCACTATATTCAACAGTTAGACTTGTATCCATAAGCATATCGTACCTTCTTACTTAGCATATACACCATACTAATAGGCCATAGTGAGCAGCACCTCTACACATTGTCCTATTCATGCAACTACTCCCCAATCTAGCACTCATTTGTGCTAAATCAAGGGGGGGACCTAATAGGCAAGTCGAAAATGGGGGAAGGAGACCGTACCAATAAATAGCTGACACAACATTAGACAATCACCTGTACCATTAGCAACATATACACCATATTAATAGGCTTCAGTGAGCAGCATATCTAGGAGTAAAAACATCTATTGTCTAACACCATTGCAAGTAGATGACTACTCTAGAACAAAGCAAAGGATTGCCTATGAGTAAAAGCACTCATGTTCTCCTAACCAAACAGCAGTAGCAGTATTAAAGCAATACACCTGCTTAAACCAAAGTGACCTCCTCCTACTCCCAAATAGAGTGACATAGTGGATTCACACCCATGACTAAAGACATACTTATAGCAGGAGCACTAATACTTTTGCAAATGCTATAGGAGTTCACAGCATATGGGATGCAAATTGGATGGAAAGAGAATG
>JAAGZL010000615.1 GCA_024206335.1 Gammaproteobacteria bacterium | reverse complement strand
TCCGGTCCTGACCATCACCCAGATTAAAGATGTAGGTATCACTACCATAACCACCATTCATTGTGTCGTTGCCAGTGCCACCGTTAAGGGTGTCATTGCCTGAGCCGCCGGTAAGGGTGTCGTCATCGCCGCCACCCAGCATCACATCGTCACCACCAGTTCCACTGAAGGAGTCTTGGTTAGTTCCACCTATAAAGGTATCATTGAGCTCATTGGAGAGCGAAGCTATGGTTTGATAGTCGCTCTCATTCAACTCATGTATCATAGAAACTAATAGAGTCGCTCCATTCTTCCAACCACTATCACGTAGATTGCCGCCTTGATTTTGAATCAAATCTAAAACGTCAATGGTGGTATTAAGTTGATCCACGCCTTTACGTGTTTCAATAAGGCTTTCCATTTGTGAGAAATCCATTTCTAATTCACCGGTATCGGAGATAATTAGTCCCACTTCGTTCATGTATGAACTCAGACGCGTCTGAAGTAAAAGGCCGTGATATACAGAATCTCGCAGTGCGTTGTAGCTCTGTTCAAGCAGGTCTAACTGCTGCTGGCGTATGGTTACTTTAGTATAGATAGCATTGGAAACCACTCTACCACCACCGCTACCTCCGCTAGTATTAGAGTTTATTGCCAGATAGTTCGAGGTATCTGGCTCTGGCTGAACAAACTCAATAAACTCTTCACCGTTGAAGCGTTCCAATATACTTATTATTCTGAACCACTTTTGATAGGCTACCAGATCCTGCGACTCCATTGCTTGCTGCCAGAAACTATTTCCGGCTACACTTCCAGATCCATTATTGCTGCCACCCGATTGTGTTGAAATAGCTTTCAAGGCATCTAGGCTTGGTGTAGGTATTTTATCGCCAAACTCATATATGACGACAAAATTCTCTTCTTCAGCTCTGTCTACCATGCTCTGCATGCCACTGGTACTGCTCCAGGTCATGAGGAGAGCGTCCAGCATCGCCATTTGCTCAGCTCTGGTTGCTGCTTTGCTGTAGTTTTCCAGTAGCGTGGCAAGGGGACCTGATATGGTCGCCGCTTCGCGCAGGTTTCGCACAGCGCCAGAGCCGTGCATATTCGGCAGGCCCTGGTGGGTCACCGGTATATCTATAGGATTGGTAAATTCAGTAAAGAAGTTTGAGGTGTTAAAAAACACATCCCCCGTGGCATCTGTTGTGCCGTCTTGTCGGGTGTATTCACCTTCAAAACGTATCTCGTTGCCATTCTGTGCTCGATTGGTTTGTTCGTATTGAGTACTGATTGAGGCAACACCCAGCTCATTCAGTGTAAACAGCTCGTTTGTCTGGCTGATGCCATCCTGATTTAAATCACGCCAGATATTCAGGTCAGCAAAACGCGCATCATTGATGTCGATCTTGCCATCACTATTTGAGTCTAATTGAGCCAGTGCGGCATAACCATCGGTAGCCAGCGATCCATCGGGGAGTTGGGTGTTGTCACCAAACAGCTCTCTACCGCTGTCGATATTGCCATTTCCATTTCGATCTAAAACCAGCAGGCCGTCATC
>JAAGZL010000047.1 GCA_024206335.1 Gammaproteobacteria bacterium | reverse complement strand
GGTCTTGCCCTGCCTCAACTTGCTCAGGGGTGGGTTGCGTTGCAGTGTCTGTAGCAACAGCAAAGATAATGCCGTTCGCCTCATCAGTATCTACTTTGCACACTAATCCAGTGGTATCGCCCTCTGACGTTGGGTTGGTCAGGGTGGGAGCAACGCTATCCGATGGAATGTAGGTGGGATAAGCACCGATTGCAGGAAAGAGAGCAAAAGGCTGGCCGTCTGCACCAAGAATAACACCAACGTCAATACCCGCAGCATCTAGTTGCCCGCCCTGTGATGGTGTATAACCATCAGCTTCAAATGGGTCAGCAGTGATTAATACGCCATCGTCGCCAGGGTGCGTGCCATCATCAGACGCGTTGTTCGATGCATCGCCCCAACCATTACTATTGTTGTCGAAAAACCCGGCAGTTATGCTGTTGTAGGTCACGATATTTTTCATAACCTTTGGGGTAGAAGTTGGGCTGTAGACGGCAACCCCCTTCCCGAATCCAAGTGCCGTAAATCCGCGCACTTCCGTTGTTGAGGTATAAGGCTGTATAAAAAGCCCTCTGCTCTCCGTACTCGTCCCAACAGCCCGCGCAGCGCAAGCATCCATTTTACATATGCCGTAGTTGGTGTTTGTATGAAACGCGGCGTTAGTTTTCGTCCCCGATGTAATGATAGAACTTAAGCACCGGCTTATGGTTATATTTCCCAAATGCTGCGGCCCATACCCATCCCCAATCGCACGACGATTATAAAAGGCTAAGTCTGTTACAAAAAACTGGTCCGGCGAGCTTGGGCCTTGAAGGTAGATTAGGGTGCTCTGTTCGGTTGTCAATGTCGGCCCTGTATCCCATACACCACCGTGAAAAACAGCAGGGAGCGAGGTTATGTGCATTTGATAAGCGCCGAAGTTCAGCGCAGTGAAATCTCCACTGTTCCAATCAGTAATCGGGTAATCTCGATCATCAGTGAGAATACACTCAACATCCTCGGTTAGAGTGCTTAACCCTGTTATATAGGTGTACCACTCTTCATACTCGGTGAAGTCGCCACCATTGCCTACATATTTAGTATCCATTATTTCGGCACCCCGCCTAAATCTAAGAAGGGCTTTATTCCCAAGTATTGCGCGGCGTCAGTGTCGCCTTGATGCTCCATTGAGCCAAAAGTGTTACCACCTGTATCATTACTGTTGTAATACCCGTGTGCTGTAAAATTAGTTGCAGCCTTAAAACCTAATTCAGACAAGCGCCGAAAGTAATAATCTGTTATGCGGGTTCCGTGGGTTGTGTCTCGCGCCAAACTAATATTTTTATCAACCTTTTCTTGCGATATATCCCCCCGATTGCCGTTATGATTACCACACTCATAAGTGCTGAAGTTATAGCACCCCAGTGCCTCGATATGGGAAACCACATAATTATGCCACT
>JAAGZL010000614.1 GCA_024206335.1 Gammaproteobacteria bacterium | reverse complement strand
TGTACTGTCAAATCATTACACTTACTTCTACATGGATGATGCTGCGGTAGCAGACCTGGTAGCGCCGGTAGTTGAAACCATGTCACCGGTGGACGGTGCCACCGATGTCGGCATTAATGCCCAGGTGCATATGCGCTTTAGTGAAGCGATTAACCCGCTGACGTTTAATCCAGCGTTAGAGGATACATTGCTGCAGTCGGTGAGCTTTAGCAGTGACAATACGAAGTTGACCTATATTCCGCACGAACCATTTGCGGCGAGCAGCGCAATACAACTATCCGCGCCTGCGGTGACGGATAATGCCGGTAATGCGCTAACACCATACCGTGTTAACTTCACTACTGCGTCCGGTGTTGATCTGACCAAACCAGGTGTTGAATCGGTGACCCCTCGTTATGGGGATACAGTCGCGGTGAATGCGGTGATACAGATAGGATTTAACGAGCCGATCACGCCCGACAGTATCAACGCCAGTACGATATTTATCTACGACACGGTGGAAAACAGCAAAATTGCAGTGAGTTATACGCAGTCGAGTGATTATAAAACGGTGTTCGTGGTGCCCGATGCCGCCCTGGCAGTGGGTCGTCAATATCGACTCGAAGTCGATTACGTACGCGATATGGCCTATAACGCGGCGAGTAATAACACGGTTTATAATAACTTCACGGCTTCCTTCGAAGCCGACAGCACAGGCCCGGTATTAGTCGCATCGAGCATTGTGGATGGCTATACGGACGTGCCCACGAATGCGGTGCTGGAGCTACAGTTCGATGAACCACTCAGTGGCATTGATTTGAATGGCCTGAACCTGCTGCAAGGCGGCAGTGTGGTACCACTGCAAAGTCGGACCTTGAGTGATGGCAACCGCCGGGTGCGGCTGTATGTATCGAGTCCGCTGGAACCGGATACGGCCTATGTGCTCAGGGTAGCGGATA
>JAAGZL010000613.1 GCA_024206335.1 Gammaproteobacteria bacterium | reverse complement strand
TATTTTACCTGCTTTTGGAAAATAGGCGCAAGAATAAGCCATTTTGGGCCTGTTTGGATCCAAAACTGTCCAACACCTCCAATAGAACACTCAAACATCTTTCCAAATACTAATAGGAAGAAGCTTGAAGCTTATTGGGTGCTTGTTCTGCAAGTGTTGGAGTGAATAACCTCATAAGTGTGATAATCTACCAGTTTTAAAGGCACCAGAATAAGCCATTTTGGGCTTGTTTGGATCCAAAACTGTCCAACACCTCCAATAGAACACTCAAACATCTTTTCAAATACTAATAGGAAGATCCAATGAAGCTTATTGGGTGCTTGTCGTGCAAGTGTTGGAGTGACTAACTTCATAAGTGTGATACTCTACCAGTTTTATAGGCACCGGAATAAGCCATTTTGGACTTGTTTGGATCCAAAACTGTCCAACACCTCCAATAGAACACTCAAACATCTTTCCAAATACTAATAGGAAGATGATTGACGCTTATTGGGTGTTTGTCCTGCAAGTGTTG
>JAAGZL010000612.1 GCA_024206335.1 Gammaproteobacteria bacterium | reverse complement strand
CGTCTCCAAAGAGCGTTTTGGCCTCCGGCATGAAACCAGTCTCCGGATCCATACCCTGCATGTTGGATTGCCCTGAGAGGATAAATAGATGAACTGGCTTGTCTGCTGCTACCACTACAGATGCCGTGAGCAAGAGTGTTAGAAGAGTGATGATTTTCATATTGTGAAATCCTTGATTTAGTCTTGTTTAAAAAATTGATAACTCACTCCAAATTTACACATCGGTACACTTATTTCGCGGGCGGTTGGTAGGCATCTTCGTTCACCAGCCCCGGCTGCATTCTCGTCCACCATTTATCGTATACAGCACGTAGTTGAGCCACGACTTCGGGATATTGAGCGATCACGTTTGTCGTTTCACCAGGGTCGTTCTTGAGGTCGAAAAGCTCCTCCCCTTTCTTGTTATTTACCAGAGTGAATCGTTTGTTCTGGATTGAAACTCTGGCGTATTTCGATTGGGCGGCCTCACCCGGTAACCAGGCACCCACGTGGTGAACCAAATGCCGGTCATCCTCCCATTCGATCTCGGGGTTCTTGAAGATGGGAACTAGACTGCGCCCCTCTACCTGTTGCTTGAGCTGATCGGTCATAGGGGTGCCGGTAAGTTCCAGGAGAGTCGGCATGATGTCCATCTGGCTTATCAGTGTTGCGCTTTCTGAACCACCCTTGATGCCGCCGCCCGGCCATCTGAAAAAAGCAGGTACACGGGTCCCTCCCTGGTACGGGTGTCCCTTTTGACCGTTCATCCCGGCATTGTAAAGTTTCGAGGTTCCCGAAGCGCCATTGTCACTT
>JAAGZL010000611.1 GCA_024206335.1 Gammaproteobacteria bacterium | reverse complement strand
GCATGATCATGCAATTCTATTCTAGGGCCATTCTTATTCTCATAGTACACCGATAGTATAATCCCACAATAAAACCACTCGTTTGCGTACCAGGCATCCCTTACTCTCTCTAGCTCGGCTTGTTGTTCGTCTGTGTAGCCTGTCATATCTTGTGAGTAGTATTCGTCGGCGTCAAGTCCTTCTGTTGTTTGAAAATGTTCCCATTGTGCAGTATCCTCATCGTGTACTATTCGAGCAACTACAATGAACTTGCCTACAGTAGCTTCGATTGTATCTTCAGCGCATGCGTACTCACTAAAGCCTTGTTTGAATTGTTGTTTCATTTGTTTGTCCTGTTTGTTTGTTGATGATTAGTGGTTTATCACTGGCGCAGCAGTGAACGCGGTTAGCATCTCGGCGACACCTATGCGCTTTTCCAGTGCTTCTAGTGCTCGCCTACATGCCTCGCGGTCAGTAATGAAACCAGACCCAGACCGATAGTTTCGTAGCTGTATGCTGCGAATAGTATCCGCATTTGCGGCTACCTTACCGCTAGCATAGTGCGCGAGCAATACGCCGGCACCACAATCCTGAATCACAAATCTGATTTTCTGATCACCAATCTGGAAAATTGCAATGTTGCCTGTTCGGGTATCCTCGCCAGTTTTCGGGCCAGATAGTGTGCCTT
>JAAGZL010000610.1 GCA_024206335.1 Gammaproteobacteria bacterium | reverse complement strand
GAGGCACACTTTAGGAAAATGTCGGCGTGGGGGATAAAGGTAGCGACCAATTTCAAGGCGCACGAGTATTACAACAGTGATAATGATAATGGAAATACTTTTGGCTCAATGGAGCACCAGGGCGATACTGACGCAGCGCAATGGTTGGGCATTAAGCCCTTCTTAGATTTAGGCGGAGTGCCAAAATAATGGATACTAAATACATCGGAACAGGTCAGGTCCACGAGACTATCGCAGAGTGGACAGACTACGTTAAAACCCATGACCCAATGACCGAGGATATGACGGGCATTCTAACCGATGATAAAATCTATGATTGGGGTGCTGATACTGATCTTAATTTCTATGGATTTGACCAAGCTGGATTTGAAGTAATATTAGACGTTGAGGAATCAGTGCGCCACAACGGTGATTTCGGGAACGGCGCGAGGATTGAGGCCGATCCTGGCGGCAATTATGCGCCGCTTTACGATGCTAAAGCGATAACACTTAAAAACCTTTCTGTTGTTAACACAAGGGTTGGGGTTGGGGTTCGTTCTTTTGACCTGATTGCTAGCAAGTTCGAAAATGTTATAGCTAAAGACCACGCGACTAGCGGTTATGGAGCATTTCGCGTCACAGGTAGTGACTGCGAGCTTATAGCTTGTCGTGGTGTGTCCGTGAATACTTCTGGCATTGTTGCGGTAGCGTCAGGTGCCGCTGATTTAGTGCTAACAAATTGCACATTTGAGGGTGCGATTGGTGTTGATATGAAG
>JAAGZL010000609.1 GCA_024206335.1 Gammaproteobacteria bacterium | reverse complement strand
TCTTACTTGGGAAGATTCGGTAGATGGTGTCTTGAGTAAAGCTACTGCCGAAACATGGCAAGGTACAGCAGTTGCAACTGGCACAGCTACATGGTTTCGTTGTTACCAATCTGGTGATGATCCTGCTGCGGCTGAGACTGTCCTTGCTCGTTTCGATGGGGCTGTTAGTACATCAGGAGCACAGTTAAATATGTCCAGTACAGATATTGTGTCAGGTGTTGTGCAAACAATTTTAACGTTTACTTATACCCAACCAGCTGCTTAAATCATGACTAGTAGCACCCACACTTACACGGGGTATTACGACCCCACAACAGGCAAAGGCCACAGCGGTCAGATGATGAAGATCGGGCAGAATCTTCAGCAGATGGTCTACTGGACCAGCAGCTTTCCGCTCATCAACGTCATCAAAGGCGGTTATACGTCCAACAGCGCCATCCCCGGTACGTTAGACGCGCAAGGATATCCTGACGCTTCTGGTGGTGGGAGCTGGAACCACTACACCCATTCAGAAGGCACTGGTTTTATGAATGAGGGAACGGTCGATGAACCGTGGGTTTTGCGATGGGAGGGGACAGGTAATGTCACATGGAACGGGGGTACTGAAATACCGGGCTCCACCCCGAATCGTCGCGAGTACACATCGCTTGCCGCACCGGATGGCATTTACTGGACGCACGCCACTGGCGACGTCACTAACCTAGAGCTATTAGCTCCCGGTGAAGAGGCGCGTTACGATGCTGGCAATATAGTTCATAGTCGATTTGTGGCTGATCTCGCGGGAATCGATAGTGTACGAATGCTACAGTCACTAACTGACGACAATGGCAATCGTGATGTTTCTGACTTCACACCCTATGACTACATTGACTGGGATGGGCGGATTTCGCCGAATGGTCTGACGAGGGTATTTAGAGGTCTGCCAACACAAGCAGCTTGCGAGATAGCAAACGAGCTAGGCGTTAAAAACTTTCACTACAATGTCCCACACCAAGTAACAGACGCAGCAGCAACATATATCGGCCAGCAGATAGCTTTGCATTTCGATTTCTCGGGCAAGAAGGTTAAAATAGAGTTAGGTAACGAGATATGGAATATGGGCCCAGGCTTTAAAGATGCTTGGTCTTGGTATTTGTACGGGGAGTCACCCGTACAAGAAGGTACCTTTGACCACGTAACCGCGACCTGTACATC
>JAAGZL010000608.1 GCA_024206335.1 Gammaproteobacteria bacterium | reverse complement strand
TTTCTGGCAGAGCCTGCCCCAGGAGCGAAGCGACTGCTTTGGGTACCATTGGCGGATAGTTTCATAACTTATAGTGATACCACGAGCAGCTAGTAATTCCTCGATATCGCGGAAGCTGAGAGTGAATCGGAAATATAACCAGACTGTGTGGCTTATTATTTGGGATGGGTAGCGATAACCTGAGTACATGTTAGTATTTTTCATACTCAGATTATCTCATAATTTGGAATGTTGTCGACAAGTTGACAGTACCATTCTCTATGCCTTCGGCATTCACCTTATCATCAACATCACAAAATATTTCAGTTAGTTTATCCATAGCCTGCTCCTTGAATCATAATCTTTTTTAGTCAAAAGATCTGATCCTGGAACAGGCTATTAGTTCCCTAAAATATTTAATTTCTTATCCAGAACTCAGGTTAACTAGCCTTGGGCTAGCCCCATAATGCTTATACCCGAACACGAATGCGGCTAAAACGGTGTCCCGGTGAGGAGACACAAACCTCTAGCATACGGCGTGAAGGTACCAGAGATTGTCGAATGCCCAGATCACGAAGTGGAACGCTGATACGTGACGAGTTCACCTTCATTCGCTTCACCTGACGATTGTTATACCATAAGGTAATGACAGTATCGGCTGGCGCTGGGCATAGGTGGATATTGAGCTGATGCTTCTTGATACGAGCTCTCACTCCTAGGCGTGACGGTTCTTCGGACCAAACCTGCAGAGTAGGATCACCCACTAGGTGATAGATCTCGAAATGATCCTGAACACCACTAGTGGAACCATGAGCAACCAACAGGTAGGACTTGGCATAATTGAGCACATCGCCCAGGCGATTAAAGCGTACACCATAGCTGCTTGTGGTGCCGGGGAATGTACTGATGACACCAGGCCAGAGAGCATCAAACAACCCCTTCATCAAACTATCATTGCGCCAAGTGCCAGACAGTTCGGTTGCTGCGATCAACGAAGGTGCACCACCGCGCATGGTCAATATGGTCTCGGCGAAGCTGTCGGCATTTTTATCGAAGCTACCAGTTGAACAATTGATACTGTAGAATATCGATGGATAGGCACTACGGATTGCTTCCAGATCATTATTTTTGAATGAAGGGTGCGCCCAACCAGAGAAATTACCATGATCACGGTGAGCAACTAACATCTGACCTTCGGCGGTTTCGGTCAGTAGGCGTTCAGTAGCTTCATTGTCGTCAACAATGGCGTTACGCACTTCGGCAGGTACGGCGGTACCATCCTTATAGAGCTGGGGATTGGGATTATTGGAGACGTAAATTCGCTCTATATCAAAGTCCAGCGATACCATATGAGTACGGATGTTTTCCAGAGTATTCATATACGCACGGTTGGCCTGACCATTTTGCGGGTTATTATCTTGAAAGTAGGCAGCAAAGGTCATGCGCTCGTAGTAATGGGGATCACAAGGGGGGTTCTTTTCAAAGCGGATAATCTGCTCGACTACTGCATTGGCTTCAGACAGATTATTGACTGGAATACGACCACCAGATACCCATGGCATCACACAGTCGTTGCTGTTATTGGCATCACGACTAGTAAAGTAGTAATGATCTGTAGTATTTCTGTTGCTCAGCTCTTCGGTGGTAATACAGTTGGTATCACCCAATAACAGCACATAACGCAGACGTGACAAGAAATTCCTGCGGCGACCACGGATGTATTTTTTGATCTTGGCGCTGGTGTTGCCAACGGTTTTGATACTAACCGTGCTTGTGATAATACCCTTGCGGTTCTTCCAGTTGCTCAGTTTTGTAGCGGCAG
>JAAGZL010000607.1 GCA_024206335.1 Gammaproteobacteria bacterium | reverse complement strand
GAACTGATCATTCAAGGCGATGTTGATAACCAGGTGCTGCTGACCAGTGCAGCGTCGAATCCTTCAAAGAGAGATTGGAAAGGGATTGTAGTTCAAGATGGTGCCACAGTATCACTGGACCATGTGATCGTGGAGTATGCGAACAGGGCGATTGATCTATACAATGTCACAGGTGCTACCGTCACGGTAAGCAACAGTGAACTGAGAAGCAGCGACTATGGGGTGTATATAATTGGTGGTAACTCTGTACTGACGATAACGGATTCGAGGCTGACGGATAACAGCACTGGGTTTTACATGAGTAGCTCTGGTACGGCACCGACCATAACAGGCTCTACCCTGACGGCAAACCATACTGGCGTGTATCTGCAAGGCTCCGCCTCGAATGAACAGCTGAACCCAAAGCCGGTGATCACGGGCAACAGCCTTTATGACAACACGTCCTATAACTATTCCGCACGATCTTATGCGAATGCCGCGGGCACCGTATTGGATGCCACGGGTAACTGGTGGGGCAGTG
>JAAGZL010000606.1 GCA_024206335.1 Gammaproteobacteria bacterium | reverse complement strand
TTTTACCTTTTCATTTTTTATTTTTAGTAGCGAAGCTACTCTAAAATTACAAATGTCCGTCTATCCGTCCGTCAGGTTGTTAGGAAAACGTGATTTTCTCCGTCGCTAATTAAGATAGAGCTCCATTTTTTCTGTGCAGATTCCCCTCATACATGAGCATTTATTCTGTAAATATTTTTGTCCGTCAGTCTGTCTGTCAGGTTTTGGGGGAAACGCGATTTTCACCGGGTTAGAATTGAGCTATCGTTTTCAAACTTTCAGGGAAGATTTCCCTTATGTATGAGCATCTATTCTGTAAAAAATTTTGTCCGTCAGTCTGTCGGTCAGGCTACCAAAGGCAGAAATGTAAAAATAAAGAAACATCATTTTCTCGAAGACTATATACGTTAGAGTTCTTATTCTTTTTTGTAAAGATTTGTCTTATTGATGCGCATCTATTCTATGAATACTTTGTCCGTCAGTCTGTCCGTCAGGCTACCAAAGGCAGAAATGTAAAAATAAAGAAACATCATTTTCTTGAAGACTATATACGTTAGAGTTCTGATTCTTTTTTGTAAAGATTCGTCTTATTGATGCGCATCTATTCTTTGATTATTTTGTCTGTCAGTCTGTCGGTCAGGCTACAAAAGGCAGAAATGTAAAAATAAAGAAACATGATTTTCTCAGTGGCTATATAAGATAGAGGTCTGATTCTTTTTTTGTAAAGATTTGTCTTATTGATGCGCATCTATTCTATGAATACTTTGTCCGTCAGTCTGTCCATCACGCTACCAAAGGCAGAAATGTAAAAATAAAGAAACATCATTTTCTTGAAGACTATATACGTTAGAGTTCTGATTCTTTTTTGTAAAGATTCGTCTTATTGATGCGCATCTATTCTTTGAT
>JAAGZL010000605.1 GCA_024206335.1 Gammaproteobacteria bacterium | reverse complement strand
GGGTCCATGTAGCGATGCTGCATGTAAACCATACCCACCGACGCGAATTTGGCCTCAAAACCCAGCTTTTCAGCACGCCGGGACCCGTCAAAAGTCCAATCGCCCAGCGCCTTTTTCTCCGAAACTGCAAAACCGCCAGACGCAATCTCAGCTGACGGCAAAGCTCCGGCCGGCAACGAGTTCAGCATCAAAATCAGCAAAAGCAGAAAGCGCATCCGCCAAACCTAGCACTTCTCGTCAAAAAAAAGTCGCCCTCTTCTACAAAAATCCCCCGAAAAGCCCGTTGTGCCACCGTCGCCGTCGTCGTTGCCCCTCAAAAAAGGCGCGGAGCGCCTGCGGGGGAACGACGACGGGGACGGGGGTGCGGCGGGCGTGCCCATTGCCATTTGAGCTTGAGATGGATGCATCCGGCGTACACGTTTTACTCAACGTTGCTTTCGAGTATCCGCCGTACGTGACGTCTTCAAAGCTGAACAAAAGACAACGTCGAATGCGCCACATCCCCGCCGTATTCGAGGGTCAGAGAAGACATAATTCCATTATGTCTAGGCCGAAGAGGGAAGCCTGGCGCGGTTTTTGCCTTTCGAGTCGCAAGCGTCGTGCAAAAACCGTGACAGAGTGGAAGGTTTTTTCTCCTCGTCAAGCGCAGCGGTAGCAAGCTAGGCGAAGGTGAAATGCCTGGAACGTGCCGCGCATGATAAGGGCCCTTATCGTGCGCGCCGATGAGGCCGACTCTGTGCCCGGCATTCGCGGCCGCTTCGGTGACGTCGTTCTTTAAGCTGCAAACCCGGCGGGGTGGGTGGAGCTTTTTTCGCAGTTTTTGTTTTTGGGGAGCCGGGTGTTG
>JAAGZL010000604.1 GCA_024206335.1 Gammaproteobacteria bacterium | reverse complement strand
GTCACAGACTTTAAGGCGGTGCTTCTTTGTTTTGTGGTCCAGATATTCAAATGTCACGGTTGATCCATCGTAATGTTTCAACCGTGACATTGCCAAGGGTGGGCGTGTGATATAGCGACCGAGGTATTCGATGGTGCGCTTCGGTGTTTTCGTTGGCTTTGCGAAATGCACAACCCAATTCTTCTGATAAGCTTCATTGAGCAGTGTTTCAAACGAATTGCCGGTGGTTAATTCATCAGGGAGAATCAGTTCCCCTTTTTGATAAGCGGAACGTAACAATTTGATAACCTGGTATCGCCACTGAGGCATAACCACTTTTTTTGCGAAATACAATTTTCTCCAGGTGGAGCCATCATTAGTAATACCGCCTGTAGTGATCGATAGATGAATATGCACATTCCAGTTCAGGGCCCGGCCAAAGGTGTGTATAGCGGTAAAGATACCCGGCCTCACCCCTTTCTTTTTTTGGGCCGTTTTCATCAGGATATTTGCCGCCAAAGCACTCAGGGGGCCGAGCAGGCGGCGATTGAGTTTGAATAGTTGCCAGAGAGTATCTGGCATGGTGTGGGTGATGTGCTGCCATGTGGTGTCGGGAAGCGTGGCCCTCATATTTTTAATCCACTGATCCGTGCTCTTCTTCCCGCAGGTATTGCAGTAGCGGGATTTACAGCTGAAGCAAATAATTTTTTTGTGGCTACAGTTTACCCCTGAGCAGTGAAAAGTGGCGTACCCCATGGTCATGGTGCCGCAGGCCAGAATGGCGGCGATGGTCTGTACCTCAACGGGGCGGATTGTTTCCAGGTTGGCCTGATGGAAGGTCCACCAGAGTTGGCCCCAAGTGAGGAATTGTTTGATGGTCGATGGCGTACGGATGGGAAAGTCAGCAGTCAGTAAATATCGCGATATGGGATGATAGCAAATAAACTAGGCCATGCCTGTCTACAGAGAAAATTAGAACGCTGAAGTGGCAGGTGGCACTGCTGTTAAAGTCGCCGAAGGCATACCTTGAAAAGCGTCAAGGATTAAAGGTGGCTTGCCCTGAAGAGATTGCATTTAGGATGGGGTATATTAGTAGCGAGCAGCTCCGGCGATTGGCTGAGCCGTTGAGGAAGAGCGGGTATGGAGAGTATTTATTAAATGTTATAACGGAGATTCTGCATCGATGAGGGTGGTTAATACAGCAATACCTGATGTGTTGGTATTTGAGCCGAAAGTATTCGGTGATAAGCGT
>JAAGZL010000603.1 GCA_024206335.1 Gammaproteobacteria bacterium | reverse complement strand
CGCCAAGGCAGCCTCACTGCAGGACCCTACTGGCTGTGGTGATGCCTATCGTTCCGGACTTCTGTATGGGTTGATGAACGATCTGGACTGGGAATTGACAGGACGCATTGCGGCCCTGATGGGGGCGATTAAAATAGAGCACGCCGGTACCCAGAATCACAATTTTACTCGGGATGAGTTTGATCAGCGGTTTAAGGATGTATTTGGAATATCCATGGCATAGGTTATAGGGACTTAGAGTCGATTGCGGTAAATATGTGTGGCTTCTCGCACCATTTCAACGCACTCGACTCCCATCCCTGACTCTTTCTAAAACAACAGAATTGATGGTGAGATTTAATTATGACGGGACATTTTGACAACGCGGGCTTCGTGCCACTGAATATTGCGATCTTAACCATCTCAGACAGTCGCACCGAAGCGGATGATAAGTCTGGTAAGTTGCTGCAGGATGGGGCCGAATCGGATGGCCACAATGTGGTGGAGAAGGCCATCGTCAAAGACGATATCTATCAGATGCGTGCCATCTTTTCACGCTGGATTGCCGACCCCAAGGTGCATGTGATTATCAGCACCGGTGGCACTGGCATCACGGGGCGTGATAGTACACCGGAGGCGGTGGCGCCACTGCTGGAAAAACCGATCGAGGG
>JAAGZL010000046.1 GCA_024206335.1 Gammaproteobacteria bacterium | reverse complement strand
ATGTTGTGTCAGTCATTTATTGGTACGGTCTCCTTCCCCCATATTGGTCTTTCCAACTATGTTCCCACCTTGATTTAGTACAAATGAGTACTAGATTGGAGTAGTTGCATGAATAGGATAAGGTAGAGGTGCTGCTCACTGCGGCCTATTAGTATATTGGACATGGTCTCTTACTGTGATAAGCTGTTATGCTATACTACTAATAACATGTAGCTATTGAGCAATAGTATGGTAAGCAGTGTGCTCTTACTATTATCTCCAATGGTTGTACTCTCTATGTGTCTGTGGTACTAATAGCTTAATTGGATGTCTCTGTTCAACTGCTGTGTCTTGTATCTGCTCCTAATGTGGTATGTGACTTGACTGTTTAGCATAGCTGTATGTGCAAGGTTCATTGGTACTTCTCCTTTAGCTGGGTTACATCCTCCTAGTCTTGTTGAAACGAAATACTGCTCACTGCAGGCCTATTGGTATGGTTGTGTGTGCATATGTGCTCCATAAGTAAAGATGTAGTCTCCTGCCATTAACTACTGTTGTAGTCTCCTGCCATTAACTAGTTCTGAGAGT
>JAAGZL010000602.1 GCA_024206335.1 Gammaproteobacteria bacterium | reverse complement strand
TACTAGTAGCCTTTTCTGCTTTTCATTTAGAGAAGGGAGAAGAACTGACAATTTTTCTTTTAGTTTTTCATCTGGCGAAGGCATTTATGGATAATATCAGAACCCCAAAGAAGCTCAAGTTATTTTGTGACAGCTACTTACGGAGAGGTTATTGCGACTTCGTTAACCTATTTTACAACGTTAGCTACTGGGCTTGCGGAATATATGATGAGTATCGGTACTCCTGCAAGCAAAGCAATTAACACAGCTAATACAGAAATTAGCGAGTGGGTTGGATTTGATATTACGCGCATAACACCTGTAGACCTGCTTGACCAAAGAAATGCTTCATCATGGTTAACGCAACCATTGCAGTATGCGTTTACCACAGCAGCTATTTCGGCAACAACTGCACAAATAAGCGAACAAAATGATACAGAAATACATAAATTATATAATTCGATTACCTTCGCATCACGTGCTTATGAAGATATTAAGTATGATGGATTGTTGAATGGCGTTGGTGAGGATGGCGTTATATCTATGGGTGTTGTTGATTTAAGCGTTAGTACATATCGAAAAACACAAGCATTGAATATGCTGGCTGTGGCCAACCATGAAAATAACGCAACGAGCATAGGCCCTGCGGATTTAGTTTACGCAGCAGAACTAATTAACAATAGTGAGCATCCCATGTTTGGTGGTGAACCTATTGAGGCCATGGATAGTCAGCGCCCCATTATTCAGTTCTCGCAATGGGAGGAAGGACAAGCAGTATTTGGTGATGTAACAGTAACGCTTTCTGTGACTGATTTGGTTGGTCTAGAATTTTTCACCGTGCAATTGGGCGACCTACCACCGGTATCGGTCCCTGATTTTGCTAATCCTTCTGTCGATATTCACACTCAAGATTTGACCGATGGAGAACATGAATTAAAGATCGTAGCACGAAACTTTGCGGGCGGGACCAGCACATTTACACGAAATGTTATTGTCGCTAATAACGGCATGGTGATTACTAATATTCAGCCAGAAGATGGTCAAACTATTAGAGGAACCTATATATTTTCAGCGAATGTTTCTGATCCTGTTGGCGTCAAAGCGGTTAAATTCATCCTCGATAATGATGCGGAATATACGCCTGATGGTCTGCATACGGCGACAAAATCAATTAATAGTGTCGATACCCTATCGGAAGGATCGCATGCTTTTAAAGTATCAGGAACGAACATTATTGATTACGTAACGAATGAAGAGGTTAATTTCATCGTAGATAATACAAAGCCTACGGTATCGACGACTTTTCCCGATAACACGTATTTTGATGGAATTTCCAACTACAACATTACTGCCAGCGACAACCTTGGATTAAAAACAGTGACGGTTTTTGTGGATGGCAATGAAATAAATAAATTCACTGAATTTACTGGTGGAACTAACCTTAACGTGTCTCCCAGCTTCAATGCGCAGGACTATAGTGAAGGTAGCCATATCCTACACATCGAAGCGGTTGATAATGCAGGCAATATGGCATCCGTAGCACGAAATCTCACCGTCGATTACACCAATCCAGATGTTAATATCATCACACCCGGAGGCCAGTTCTATGATGCTCCATTTAATGTGAGCTTCACTGCATTTGATAGTGTTGGGTTTGGTAATAATTTATTCGAGATATACATTGATGGCAGTAAAATTAAGGATATTCCCAATACTGCAAGAACCTTTGAGGTTGATCCCGGTGAACTCACCGATGGCGATCACACTGCTACTATACATGTCAAAGATGCATCAGGGAAAATGGCATCTAGTCAATTTGGTTTTTCTTCCGAAAATTACAATAAACCCATTCTTAACTTCACTCATGAAAGTGTTGATTCCAGTCTACAGAATTACACCTATCAATTTAGCGTCGATAGAGTAACAACCAGTGATATTACTGTTTCAAATGTGAAATTTGGCGGTGTAAATCTGGATAGTCTGGCGTCAACGTGGCCGACAGGCAGTTATACCCTGACACTTAACGGCAGTAATATCACTATTGTTGTGCGGGCTACTGGCGCGCCAAGATGCTCCCCAAGCAATACAATCAAGGGACATATTTAAGCGGAAAGGTTTCTTTTGATTGGCAAAGCAAAAAGTTCCCGTCTTTTAACGGTACAGCCACCAGTAATTTATCCAATAGTGTGTATTACGGCTGTCAGAAAAAATAAAAGTACGGTAAAGAGAGGATAGGTTATGGCTGCTTTTGCTTGGGGATATTTGGCATTTGCCATGAGCGTGAACACCTTGTTGGTTACGGTATTCGTTGCACCATGGGGCGTGTTGCTGGCGCTGCCTACGATCTTGTTAGCGTGGGCAGCCAAACGCGCTTTACCGAAAAAAATTAACTATGACCACATTACCGGCTTGTCGCTGGGTAAAGGCATCGATCTGGATAACCCGGATAAACCCAAAATAGTCCCCGTGATATTAGAGGACGAAGCACTGAATTTGGGTTTTCTGGCTATCGGTGGTCCTAAATCCGGCAAAACAGTGGCTGCCATCGTTGTACTGCTTTATATCACGCAGAAGCGTCAAGAAGGCTGGGCGTATTTTGAAGGGAAGGGAGATAAGGATATTTATCAACAGTGTGTATCTTGTGGCGCGGTGCCTGATAAATTTTTCAGCTCGGAATTACCGTCTACCGATACGCTGAATGTATTTTCTGGCCCTACGGAAAGCGTGATTGATCGCTTGACGCAGGTATTGATCATCTCCGATTCAGAGTATTACAAAACAGCACAGCGCGCCGCTTTACGAGCCGTGGTGCCGTTGATCAAAGCACTGGATAAACCTGCCATCCTGCGCGACCTTTATGTGGTCTTTAGTAGAGATGAAGCGGCGCAATACGTCATTAATTTGGCCAAAGAGCAAGGTGTGGCGGCGGATACCATCGAGGTTGCTAATGCGTTCTTTTCTCTGGATGCCGAAACCCGAAAGAATGACATTAATGGTTTGCTTACTCGTATGTCGCTGTTTGTTACGGGCGGTATTGCGGACCGCTTGAATGCGTATGCGCCTACGCTGGACATGGAACAAGCCAGTAAGGAAAACCTGCGTGTCTATTTGCATATGCCGTATACCAACATGGCCAAAGACATTGGGATTTTATTGACCGAGCAGGTGGGTGTTATTTCCCAGAATCGCCAACTCTATGAAAGTAACCGTACTCCGTGGCCTTTGTTGTTTGATGATTGGGGCTCATTTTTTTACTCCAACATTGGACCGATTACCGCGCGCTGTCGTTCAGCAAAAATGCCCGTGTCATTCCTGTTCCAGTCAAAAGGTCAGACGGATCGTGTCGAGCATGGCAATCATTTCACGACTGAAGTCACCGATAACATCGGCGGGCTCTTCGTGCTTCGTGTGAATGGTAATGATACGGCTAAATGGGCTGCGCAGCAGTTCGGTGAGTATGAATCGAAATCGCTGAATGTGACGGATAACAAACAACATGCCAGTCAAGGACGGAGTACGCGCTGGGAACCCCGTATACAACCCAGCACGTTAAAAAATCTGAATGCCGGTGAAGCAATGATTAGTTGCTTGGTCTCTGGAGAAAACGGCGCATCAGAAAACAAACGCTATAAAGCACGGTTTCCACTACCGGATTTTTCTACAGCAGACAGTATCGATTGGCCGGTGGTTGAGGCAGGCATACCCAACGATGAATGTGAGGGCCTGCATTTGTGGCGTGATTTTATGGACCGTGACCGCTTGGCACAGCTTCAGCAAGAGATTTTGTCCGAAGCTGTTGCCGGCACGGACATTCCCGTTCAACAACCGCAACCGATGGTAACGGATATATGAAAACGTGGTGGGATTACTGGCCGGGATTACTGATTCTTGCGTTATTGCCTTTTCTGATGGGTGTGCTGCCAACCATCAGCGTCAAGGGTGAGTATATTGGCGGTGGTGTGATTCGCCAGTGGGGGATTAACAGTGTTGCCGAGTACTTACCGTTGGCAGCGGGCCAGCAATATATTGATGCCTTCGTTGCTGCATCTTATGGCCAAGAGTGCCTGTTGTTTTTGCCGCTGGCGTTGTCATTTTCAGCATTATTGTTCGGGGGTTGTGTGCTGTTTTACTCGCGTCTTATTGCGCTGGGTAACTGGATGAAACGTAAAGAATACGATGACCAAGCTTCCGCCTCTAAATAACGGGTATTCAGTATGTCTGCAAACAATAATTTCAACCCCGTGGGGTTTATTCAGGAAGTGGGTAGCCATCTTATCCGGGCAAGGGTTGAGCAGGTACTTGAGGATAAAGGCAGCGAAACATCGGTGGCCTTCGACCACTATTGTGATGCCATGACACTCGTTGAGAATATTGGCTTCAGTACCGGGTGTGGCGAATTGAACTGGTGCGCTGATGATTTTTTGCGGGCATATCCAGAATTTAAATGGGTGTATTCAGCGGCTTTGCAAGAAGGCCAACAGTCAAGGGAGATTAACGCCTTGCAAGCCGCATCGACAAACAGGGAAGGCAAGGTAACGGTCTTCTGCCCAAGGGGCTGTAATCAGACTGACGCTTGGGCCAGTGCTCCTTGGGCCGAATGCGCGGCGTGTGGTTCTATCATGCGAGAGCATTCTGAAGACAGCTATTACGGGGCGCTAACAATGAGCGGGCAAGTCATGTGATTTGAAGATACCGCGTACAGGTAGGCATAAAATACACAGGGGACAAACAATGATAACGACAATAGCAAGAAGATTAAACACATTGAAAAACAGGCTAATCAGCACCGGGTCGCTGATGGTGGCAAACCTGTATTTTGCCTCAATCGCCGTTGCGCAGGACATTAAAATCCCGAGCTACATTAAAACAATCGATTCCAGTAAGTTGGAGGATGCTGGCAAGGAAATCAATATGTGGATTTATGCCTTGTTGGTGGTGATCATTGCTGCCAGTGCGATTCGGCCAGCCTTTGCTTTTGTTCAGGGTAAGCGCGAGGAAGCCATTGAACATTCTAAAGATATTATTTACGGCGTGGTATTCGCGGTTGGCTTTGGTTCAGTCGTGTTTGTTATTATGGGGAAATTCATCTGATGTATGCCTTTAATAAACGCTTTCGCCCCACGCTCTGGTTTGGTGATTTTACGCCAGTGACATTGGCCTGTCTGATGTTAACACTGGTGTTGTGGGCATTCGCTTTTGGTGCTGTGACGAATTTGCAGGAACCATTAGTGGCTTTATTTTTATTTATTACCAGTATTGCGGCGTTGTTCTTAGGCGTACAGCACCATAAAAAACGCCATTTGGTGCGTACTGAGAAGTTGCGCTATGTCGGTGAAGGCGATAGCAAAACCGAGGAGATTTTTCTTAACCGCGATAACGCTTATGCTGATCGGTATACGTGGCTCAATGGATTTTGTATTCCCGATACGGATGCTGAAGGGCTGGAGCACACCGATGGCTCGGTTTCAGTAGCACTGGTGTGGGACGGTATTGCAACCGATTTGGAAGCCGAGGCCACGATTGAAGGCCAGTATAAAATGTTCACCGATGCGTTGAACCATTTGCCGGAGGAACCGACATTAACGGTAGAAAACCACTGGCTGCGCGCCTATGACCGAACCACTTGCGAAGATTATTTGGCGCATGGACAACAGTATGCGAAACGGCACAAAGACTTTGGTCTTAAAATCAGAGAGTCGATAGCCTCGCTGACCGCTGAAATGGCGATGGATAACCGTGTTGTGGTAGTGATGACGCTTTCCCGCACATTTTCCCCTTTTGCGGGTATTCGCCCACTGCGCGCCCAAAAAAAACAACGGGCCGATGGCAACCGTTTGTATCACATCGCCAGAGACTTTGCCGCGCAGCTACCGGGCGCACGTTTCTTGGATTACGAGGACTTCCAGCGCGAAATGCGGCGGCATTACAACCGTGAGCACGGGCGTAAGCAACGGCTACCAGCGGCAACGCGGCGCTTTAAATTGTCCCATATGCTAGCTTACAAGCCAGAATGGCAGAATGGGATATTCAAGTTCTATGACACCTACACCAAAACATTACTATTAACGAATTACCCGGATGCGAACCCTAACTGGTTCTACCAGATTGCTAACCGTTGTGGCTGTGAAATTCATGTTACGCAATTGATTAGTCCAGTGCATGGCGGCAGTGAGATTCGCAAAAGTGTGCGGCAAACAGAAAAAGCGATGGAGAGCGCCGAATCTATTGGTGGGGAGAATGAGCAGGGCAAGGTCAGAGACCATAATGATTTCCGCGCGTTTGTGGCGGAAAATGATCTTCGTATCTTCAATAATGCGTATTTCATTAAATTACACCACATGGACAGGGACGCACTGGAAGAGCAGGTCAAGTACTTCGTGGACTTGATTGGTAGTGAATATTTTGCGCCATCATCGGAAGCCATGGATTTGTCCTATTGGCGCTTTAGTCAATTAGCTCAAGGTTATCTCAGCCCATTTTTACGCCCGGATCAAATGCTTCAAGTGGCCAATATGGCCCCGATTATTCGTTTTAAAACAGGTGATACCAACGACCCGCAAATGCTACGGATTACCAGTGATTCGCAAGCGATTACCTTTGGTTACGCAAAGGATAAGGCTAGCCATAAATTAACAGCCGCCAAGACAGGTTCTGGTAAAGGTGTTGCGATGGTGGCGGAGGCTTGTGAATTGTTTCCGCTGGGGGTTGATTTCCTTTTCGCTGAAGTGGGAGCCAGTTATAAATGGGTGGTCGAGGCATTTGGCGGCACGTATTTTCATTTAGACCCGAATACTACCGTGGTTTCACCGTTTCCTGATTATGCCTTGGCGGATGCGTCCAAGGAGAAACACCCGCTGGATAGTGATGTGGTTGCGCCAACCATAGGGGCGTTGATGCCGCTGTTGGTACAGGGGCTCAAAGACAGAACTAACCATGTGCTATCCGTTGCCGAGCAAGTGATGCAGCTCATGTATACCTTGCCGGATACACAGATAAAGGCCCCAACACTCGGTACATACCATACCTTTATCGAAGAGGCGGTAAACAATAAAGTGTTCAGTGGTGTACAAGCTGCTGTAGCGGTGACGATGGAAGAAAACCTGCATTCTTTTTTAAGCAGTACCACGGGGGCTAAATTTACCGAACCTAACACGTTGGACTTCACCACCGGCATTGTCGGTGTGGATTTCAAGCCCTTGTTAAACAACCCAGAACTGATGAAATTTATGCTGGTGTTTATTGCGCTGCGCTACAAGCATTTGGCGTTTGCCAGTAGCCGCCAGACACGGATTATCCTCGATGAGCAGCACGTATTTAATGATATTGACCCTGTATTAATGACGAATCTCACCAAGCAGCTAACACGCATGGGACGTAAAGAGGCTGGCTCCTATCACGGTATTTCACAGGAAGTATTGGATTTGCAATTGGAACTGGGGATTTTAAACCAGATTTCAAACCGGGAACTACTTTATGTGCTCGATGGCCACGACCAGTTAGCCCAGCAATTCAAGATGAATGACACGGCATTGGCGCGCTGGAAAAGTTATGTTGACCCTGAAGAAGCGGCAGCGATGCATTATCGCAATGGCATGCGCATGGTGGGTAAACACTGTTTTGATCAACATATGCAGTTTCCGCAAATATTACTGGACTTGGCTGATTCCTCACCGCGAGGGCTGGAACTGAAAGAAATCATTGGCGCACAACACAAAGACCCTATGGAGCGGCTGCGATTATTTCGGGAGGCGATGAGTGAACCGCCTGTTCATTAAAGGTGTGATTGTTGGTGCTCTTTTGTGTCTGTTGTTAACGTCGAGCTATATCCATTTCAACTATGAGCTTCGGGAAAAATTGCCCTTCCATCACGGTTGTTGTGTTGGCCCCTATCTCAGTGATTTACCCTGATAAGGAAAAAATAATGCAAGCTCTTATTATCAAGCACAGTCAGCGCGTTTTGTGGCTAACCGCGAGTACATTGCTGCTAGTACTGCTGTGTGTATGGGGATTAACACACCCGGACAATGCTGCCGGTAATACCTATATTGAGAAAAACGGTTTTTACCGTATCGACGACCCGCAGGTGTTGTCACTGTATATGGAAAGGTTTGGCGATACTCTTGAGCCGGAGGTGTGGACATCGCTGTCAGAATACAGCCAGGTATCTGCAATATTGCATCCGATCAGTTCTGTTGAGCAGGATTTTTCTTCAGCGTATTACACGTTCATCCACAATAATGAGCGCTTTTTTCTTTGGGTGCCTCCGCGCCTGTTTATGGAAGTGTTAGCAGTATTGGCCGGTACGGTGATTTCACTCTATTTCGTTTGTGTAACGTTACTGGGCTTAGTGCAGGACGCTCGTCGGGAGAATAAGCAATGGCAACATTAACCACTGAACCGGCCTTATCGGTTGAGGAGTCGAAGGGTTTGTTACGGTCTGCTGTGGCAATTACTCAAGCGCCGCGCAAAGGCATGAGTAAGCACTATTGGCAAGGGGCATGCCCCGAATGTAAGAACAAGCAGGCGCGTCAAGGCAGTTATTACTCCGGGCAAAACACCATTACATGGAGCCAATGCGGTCTTTGTGGTCATGCGTACAAGCATATCCACAACGGGTTCAACCGGATCAAAAGTCTGGTGAAAAGGTAATACCATGCATTATCGGCGCTTGTTTTTGATGATGTTGTTTCTGTTGCCGTGGCAATCCTCGCTGGCGGATGCTACGGGCGCAGGTGATGCTGCGCTCCTGAGTGAATTAATGGCGCAAACCAAGCAATTGCTAGAACAGGTCCGCGAGCTTAAAGAGCAGGTGAATATCACTAGACGACTGGAAGATATGCAACAGATCAAGGCTGTCAAAGCCATCTCTACCGAAGGCTCCGCAATGGTAGAGGTGATTCGTAACCTTGATAGCATTGCCGATGAAGTTGAAGATAGCCGAGACAATCCTTTGGGCGCTGCTGCTGTCGAGCGTGAACTGGACTACTTCGACAGGCGCGTGGATAGTGCGCAGGATGCCAAAGATTATGCGCGCTTGGCGGCAGACCTCAAACGCCTAAAGTTTCTAGGACAGGCTAACGAAGCCTCGATGCGTAATAATAGCAGTGGCAGCAACGAAGCCGACGACAATAAATCAACAGCCACTAATACCATTATTATTGCCAATATTCTTGTTGAGCAAGAAAGACGTAACCGGGTCCGGCAAGCCCATGAAGAAGCCGCACTTAAAGACATGCTACGTGGTAGCAGCTATTCCTCTCTCTATGGAGGTCAATCTCAGTGAGCGCCACCGGCGGAGCCTTTGAAAGCCTGGATCTGTTTGCCTTTTTTATCGAGCAGTTTTCGGTGGACTCAATCTATGAGCTGGGCTGGTATGCGGCTCGTGACTGGATGGCGGTAGTTACGGGCGTATTGGTGGCTATTGCCATTGGCATTCGGATGGTCGAAGAAAAAGTCGCGGTGATTGGTAGTGGGAAATCCAATTACATCAAAATGGCGACATCGGTGTTACTGGTGGCCGTGGCCATTGCTTTGTATTTTACGCTGGCGACATTAGTGATTAATTTCTTCAATACCATTTATGGCATGCTGGCGAATGCCGATAAGATGGGCGAATTAACCAGTAACTTGGATCGTATGGTCAATGTGATTGTTGAGAAGCCGTGGGATTTAAGTTGGAGTGATGTGGCAGAATCGTTCTATGCGGTATTTGCCTTCTGTACCTATGCAGTGACTTACGGTCTGCTGATCTTCATGATTTTTGGTATGCGCATTGCTCATGCCATCCTCGTCTCGTTTTGCTTATTCTGGGGCATGGTGGCACTGCCCATGTCGATCACCACAGGATTGAAAAGTCTGACTGCGTGGCGAAATATTTGCATACTGGCATTGATTTGGCCGTTGGTGGATGCGTTTTTTCTGTACCTCGTGGGTGGCGCTTTTGCTATTGCGATGAGTGATAGCGGCAATAGCCTGTCGATTCTTGAGGCGCAAGATACCGTATCGATGGGCATGCTATTTTACTACTTGGCTATTTTTTCAATTATTAATCTGTTTCTTGCGGCGACTGCATTCAGTGCGCCTTTTGTGGCGCAGGGCATGGCAAATAACTCCGGGAATGTGACAGGTATGATTGGCTCGTTCGGAGCTGCTGCATTGGGGGCTGGCGCTATTGCAGGGAAGTACATGACCTCTGGCTTTAATAAAGCAGGAGCTATGGCTGGTAAGCCTGTTGGTAAAGCGGGTGGAGCGATAGCGGGTAAAGTTGGCAGTGGCATTGCTGCCGGTATGATGAGTGTTCCCGGTATGGGAGCGATGGCACAACTGGCCGGTGGTTTGGGAGGCCGTGGATTCGCGGGGGAAGGCTGTTTTGGCAGTTCCAGGTCTAAAACATCAGGCAGCACACCCACAGCCGATAAAAAAATGGCGGCGAACAGTGGTGGTAGTCAGTCGGGCAGTCAATCCAAGTCGGCAGCCAATAACCAATCAAAAACAACGAAACAAAGCAACGCCACTCAGAAACAGGGCAGTAAAAAGCGGTCATCCGGTGGGGGTAAAAAAGCAAGCACACTGAGCGCCAGTGCCAACGGTGATGATAATGGCGCTGCATCGGTCAAACCGTCGAGCACGCCCTCTGAAGGTGGTAATTTATCTGAAGAGGCTAATAGAAAGAAACGCCTGAAGGCCAAGCAACAAGCACGCCGAGGTGCCATTATTAACCAGAAAAAGCAGCGAAAAAATGAGGATTTTGGTATGAGTAATAACGTTAACAATAAACCATCGCCATCGGGGAATAGTGATGACTTGATGAGTAAAGCCGCCGCGTATGGTCGCTTTGGCTGGATTGCTTTTTTTATAATTTTATTGGCTTTTATTGGGCAGAATATTTTTTATGCGTTGAAACCGGATAAGTTTATTGCCATCAATAGTCAGGGTGAGGCATTAGGGCAAGTTATTTTTGATGAGGCCCGTATTCGCCCATTGGATAAAATTACGGCAGACATGAAATCGTTTGTTCAATATTGTACCAGTGTAAATAAGCTGTCGATTTATGGTGATTTAGCCACGTGCTTTAACCATATGGAAAAAAACATGGCCAATGATCGTCTCGATGCGTATGAAAAAAGTGGCTATGTTACCCGGATTGCTAATGCCGGTTGTGAGCGGACATCTATTCAATTTGATTCGGCCTTGACGGCAGTGACGCGCGACGAATACGGCTATGCGGCTGAAGGGCGGTTGGTCGGTGATCTGATTTGTATCAAACCGGGCAAAGACCCCACCAGTCAGCCATTTGATATTTCCTTGTCGGCAGAGTTGATTTTTCGCAACGCAGATTACCCTTTGGGACTTCGAGTGGTACGCTTTGAGGATGTTGAGGCATGAAGATAGTAATGCGTAATGGCTTGTTACTGCTGATGTTACTCTTGTCGGTCCATGTCTGGGCTTCTGGTGAGTTAAAACCACAATTTGAGCGAGTAGAACTCAAGGAGAACACTGTCTTGCAATTGGCTATACTGCCAGATGCAGGGACACAACTTATTTTCCCTTTTGAGTTGAATAACCCGGATTTAGTGCCGCCATTGAAAATACGGTTGACGAATACTGATGGCTTTGAGGTGCCAACTGCGCCAAAGGATATAGAAATATATTTTCAGGGACAGAACACAATTTCTATCCTTGGTAAGCCATCGAAAGATAAAGATGCAGGTAAACAGATGCATCGTGGCTTTTTGTTTATTAATGTGGGCGGTTATAACCTCTCTATTGCCCTGCATACTACGTATAACATGAAAGAGCATGTATCGAATATTGTCTTTGATATTACCGATGCCGAGCGTGTCCATATGGTGGAGGCTGCGATTAAGTAGCTGTCACAAAATAACTTGAGCTTCTTTGGGGTTCTGATATTATCCATAAATGCCTTCGCCAGATGAAAAACTAAAAGAAAAATTGTCAGTTCTTCTCCCTTCTCTAAATGAAAAGCAGAAAAGGCTACTAGT
>JAAGZL010000601.1 GCA_024206335.1 Gammaproteobacteria bacterium | reverse complement strand
GAGATTGATTTTTCCCAAGGTGGTTGTGATTTCTGTGGTGACTGCGTCACAGTGTGCAAACCGGGAGCTATAAAGAAAGCATCAGATGAAGATGCACTCCCTTGGACCTTAAAAGCAACGATTCTTGACTCTTGTCTCTCTATTAATGGTGTTATCTGCAGATCCTGCGGGGAGGCCTGTGAGCAGGAAGCGATTAAATTCAAACTGGAAGTAGGTGGTGTCGCTCGTCCATTGCTTGATCTGGACAAGTGTAATGGATGTGGAGAGTGTTTCACCGTATGTCCTGATAATTCAGTTCAGATAGCTGCTGCCGCACCCAGTGTGCAGGCTGCATGAGGAGATAGTGGAAACCATGAATGTTTGTAGTTGTGTTGTCTATACCAAGCCGGAATCTTCTGGTGTGGTGACAACTAAGTTGGAAGAATTTGCAGGAGTTGAAATCCATGGAGGGCGAGAAGAAGGAAAGTTGGTTGTTACGGTGGAGGGCGGTAGTGATGACAAGCTGGCCGATACTATGACTGCTTTTAATGATGTAGATGGGGTAATCAATACAGTACTGATCTATCACTACTGTGGAGATGAAAATGATAACGAGGAGGTTACAAAGTGAAACTAAACAGGCGTGACTTTATTAAGAACAATGCAGTAGCTGCGGCTGCCACTGCCGCGGGTGTTACCTTACCTGCAGTCAGTGTGGCTGGAGATGATGGCATTCGCTGGGACAAAGTGGCTTGCCGCTTCTGTGGTACTGGCTGTTCCGTGCTGCTGGGTGTTAAGGATGGCAAGGCTGTTGCTAGCCAGGGCGATCCTGATGCACCTGTAAACAAGGGTATTCAATGCATTAAGGGTTACTTCCTGCCTAAGATCATGTACGGCAAGGATCGTTTGACCCAGCCAATGCTGCGTAAGAAGAATGGTAAGTATGACAAGAACGGCAAGTTTGAGCCTATATCTTGGGACGAGGCCTTCAAGACCATGGCTGAGAAGTGGGTAGCTGCCCGCAAAAAGAATGGCCCAAAGGGTGTTGGTATATTCGGTTCCGGTCAGTGGACCATCTGGGAGGGTTATGCCGCTCAGAAGCTGATGAAGGCAGGTTTCCGTTCCAACAGTATCGATCCTAATGCCCGTCACTGTATGGCCTCTGCTGTAGGTGCCTTCATGCGTGCCTTCGGTATTGATGAGCCAATGGGTTGTTATGATGACCTGGAACATGCAGATGGCTTTGTCCTCTGGGGTTCCAACATGGCTGAGATGCATCCGATTCTCTGGTCTCGTCTGACCGACACCCGTCTGACCAAGCCGGGTTGTGAGGTACATGTACTCTCCACCTTCAAGCATCGCTGCTTCGAACTGTCTGACAACGATATAATATTTGAACCACAGAGTGATCTGGCAATCGGTAACTATGTGGCCAACTACATCATCCAGAACAAGGCATACGATAAGGATTTTGTTGCTAAACATGTCAATTTCAAGAAGACCCCGACCGATATCGGTTACGGTCTCCGTCCTGAGCATCCACTGCAGAAGGCGGCAAAGAATCCTAATAAGGGCGCACTCTCCGGTATTACCTTTGAAGAGTATGCAAAGTCTGTTGCTCCTTACACTATAGAGAAGGCCAGCGAGATCTCTGGTGTCCCCAAGGCTAATCTGCTGAAACTGGCCAAGCTGTTTGCTGATCCTAAGAAGAACGTGGTCTCCTACTGGACCATGGGTCTGAATCAGCACACCCGTGGTGTATGGATGAATGGCCTGGTCTACAACATCCATCTGTTGACCGGCAAAATCTCCAAGCCTGGTTGTGGTCCGTTCTCTCTTACTGGTCAGCCATCGGCCTGCGGAACCGCTCGCGAGGTTGGTACCTTTACCCATCGTCTGCCTGCTGATCTGGTGGTCAAGAAGGATGCGCACTGTAAGTTTGCCGAGAAGATCTGGAAGCTGCCAGAAGGCACTATTCCAAGACACAATGGCATGGTTGGTAAAGTTGCCCAGACCGATATCACCGGTAAACCAATGGGTAAGACCCTGATCCATGCAGTTGCAATGCATCGTGCTCTCAAAGACGAAAAGATGCACTGCTTCTGGGTTCAGTGCAACAACAACATGCAGGCTGCTGCTAACCTGAATGAAGAGTCATATCCTGGTTGGCGTAACCCTAATAACTTCATCACCGTAACCGACCCGTACCCAACGGTATCCGGTATCGCTGCTGATCTGATGTTGCCTACCGCCATGTGGTGCGAGAAGGAAGGTGCCTACGGTAACTCCGAGCGTCGTACCCAGTTCTGGCGTCAACAGGTTAAGGCTCCTGGTGAGGCTAGATCTGATGTTTGGCAGACCATGGAATTTTCCAAGTATGTCAAGGTTGAAGATGTTTGGGATGAGGCTCTGCTTGCCAAGGCTCCAGAGTATAGGGGCAAGACCCTGTTTGATGTACTGTATGCAAACGGCCAGGTAGATAAGTTCCCGAAACAGGAAGTTACCGACTCCGATGGCAATAAGTATGAGAACGACGAGATGGACTATTTCGGCTTCTACCCACAGAAGGGTTTGTTCGAAGAGTATCGTCGCTTCCAGTACGAGGGACCAAAGAAGGGCCACGAGATGGCTCCATACGATGCCTACCATAAGGCACGCGGCCTGCGTTGGCCTGTGATTGATGGTAAGGAAACTCTGTACCGGTTCCGTGGTGGATATGATCCACATGTAAAGGGCGGTAAGGATGTTGTGGAGTTCTATGGTAAGCCAGATGGCAAAGCCAACATCATTACAGCACCGTACGAGCCTGCAGCTGAGCCACCAGATGCTGAATATGATCTGTGGCTTTGCACCGGTCGTGTGCTGGAGCACTGGCACTCGGGCACCATGACCCGCCGTGTACCAGAACTCTATCGTGCAGTGCCTGATGCAGTTGTATTTATGCATAAGGCAGATGCCAAGAAGCGTAAGCTGCGTCAGGGCCAGATGGCCAAGTTGCAGACTCGCCGTGGTGAGGTGGTTGCACGTGTTGAGACCCGTGGTCGTAACAGACCTCCTAAGGGACTTGTGTTCATTCCATGGTTCGATGCGAATCGTTTGGTGAACAAGCTTACCCTGGACCAAACTGACCCGCTGTCCAAAGAAACGGACTATAAGAAGCAAGCGGTGAAGATAACCAAGGCGTAAGGTAAAAGGCTCCCGGCCCGGTTAACCCCGGGCCGGGTTATTCGAATAAGATACGTGAAATACCGAATCGATAACCGCAGTAAGGTAGTATCAGATGTTTGATTCAGGTAATGGTAAAGGACAAGGTAAAAGTGAACTGAGCCGTCGCAGGTTCTTAAGTGGTGTACTTAAGACGGCTTGTGGTGTTGGGTTGATGGGTGTAGGGGTTGGTCTCTATTCAGAGAAGGCTTCATCTCTACCAGCATTGGCCATCAGGCCTCCGGGAGCACTCCCGGAAGATGAGTTTCTCAATGCCTGTATCCGGTGTGGTTTGTGTGTCAAGGATTGCCCTTTTGACATGCTGTTGCTGGGACAGATGGGGAATGGAGTCGCGGCAGGTACACCATTTTTTACCGCACGGGATGCGCCATGTGAGATGTGTGAGGATATTCCATGCATCAAGGCGTGCCCCACTAATGCCCTGGACCATAGTCTTACTAATATTGAAGATGCCCGTATGGGTCTTGCAGTATTGGTAGACCAAAAAACCTGTGTCGCCTTTTTGGGACTACGTTGCGAGATTTGCTATAACGCCTGCCCCGTACAGGGTAAGGCCTTGACGCTGAATTACGAGCACAATGCAAGATCTGGTAAACATGCACTGTTTATACCTGTAGTGCATGAGGATTATTGTACTGGCTGCGGAATTTGTGAAAAGGTCTGTATTCTGGAAGAGGCGGCAATCAAGGTTCTCCCGAACCATCTGGCGAAGGGGAAACTGGCGGGTCATTATCGAATCGGTTGGGAAGAGAAGGCAAAGGCAGGAAAGTCACTGGTGACGCCTGATATTGAGCATAAATACAACCTACCTGAGGGTGCGCGGTACGACCATCAGGGTAAAGGGATGATCATTGAGTCTGAAGGTATTGGTGTAGATAGACCTGTGGACCAAATGAATATGCTTAGACAGCAGATGGAGAAGAAATAATGGCTAACAGATTAGAAGATGTAGGAGCTGAAGCCGTTGCTGCCAAGGGTTGGTTTAAGGCCAACAAATGGCTGATTCTTCGTCGTGTAAGCCAGTTGTCAATCCTGGGGCTCTTTATCATCAGTCCTTTTTTGGTGGACGTCCTTGATGAGTTGTGGATTGCCAAGGGAACGCTATCATCCAGTGTTATTCTGGGTGTGGTCCCTCTTACTGATCCATATGTTTTGATTCAAGGCATGGTGTCTGGAGATGTGAAGCCGGAGATTGTCGGCCTGGTTGGGGCGTTGATTGTAATCGCCTTCTACCTGTTGGTGGGAGGTAGGGTGTACTGCTCATGGGTATGCCCGGTGAATATGATTACCGACGCAGCAGCTTGGTTGCGCAGAAAACTCGGGCTCAAGGATAAATCGCACATCTCAAGATCCACCCGCTACTGGATGTTGGGTTTGACCCTTATTCTTCCCCTGGTTGCCGGAGGTATAGTCTGGGAACTGGTCAACCCGGTATCACTGCTGTACCGCGGCATCCTGTTTGGGATGGGGACGGCCTGGATGGCCCTGGTGGGTATATTTCTGTTCGACCTGCTAATCAGTAATGATGGTTGGTGTGGCAGAGTCTGCCCGGTAGGCGCGTTCTATAGCCTTCTGGCGGTAAAAAGTCCGCTACGCGTTGTAGCCGGTAAGCGGGAAGATTGCGATGATTGCATGGACTGTTACATGGTCTGTCCGGAGGTGCAGGTGATCAAACCGGCACTGAAGGGAGCTGAGCATGGATTGGGTCCGGTGATTCTCTCATCTGAGTGTACCAATTGTGGACGTTGTATTGATGTTTGTGCCAAAGACGTATTTAGATTCGGAAGTCGTTTTACCAATAACCAGGTGGAAGCGATAGGGGTAGTAAGCCGGCAAGAAGATAGTGCCAAGGCTTGATGTATATCCCTGTCATAACCAAGTGCATATCGGATTTAACGAACTAAAGTTGATGGAGATTGAAATGAAAAAAAGTATTGTAACAATGTTGGTTGCCGTGGTGACCCTCGTCTTCGCAGGTGCTGCTGCTTCTGACACCATGTCCTTGCGTGGCGGACAGCCGATCGAAGACGACTCAAAGGCTCCGGCCAAGGCTAAAATGGTGATTAAGGAGGGTGGTCTTGAACGTAGCTTTAAGACTGCGCCACCATCAGTTCCGCACAAGATCGACAAGGAGCAGATCAACCTGAAGGTCAACACCTGTATGAAGTGTCATAGTGCAGAGACCTACAAGAAAGAGAAGGCTCCACAGGCTGGTAAGGACGGCTCACACTACCTTGATCGCAACGGCAAAAAGACCGCCAAGGTAGCTGCACGTCGTTACTTCTGTAACCAGTGCCATACTCCACAGGTAGATAAGGCTCCTCTGGTGGAAAATACTTTTCAGGGTGCTAAATAAGCTCTACAACTCCCTGTAGCTAAGCTAACCACCCCCGGCCTTAACCGGTTGGGGGTGGTTCTATAACTAAAACACAACCGGGAAGCGGTAAAATGAAAAACGGTACAGTACGTCTATTGGTAATAGGGGTGATCCTGGGTATCATTCTATGGGGTGGTTTTAACACCGCGCTGGAAGTTACCAACACAGAACAATTTTGTATCTCCTGCCATGAGATGGAAGCCACAGTTTATCAGGAACTGCAGGATACACCGCACTACACAAATCGAACTGGCGTACGCGCTACATGTCCTGATTGCCATGTGCCGAAAGAGTGGATCCATAAGATTGTCCGAAAAATCAAGGCCTCAAATGAGATTTACCACAAGATATTGGGTACTATAGATACACCAGAGAAATTCGAGGCCAAGCGTATGCAACTGGCTCAGAATGTCTGGAAGTCCATGAAGTCCACAGACTCCAGAGAGTGCCGAAACTGCCATGCCTTTGACTCCATGGATTTTGACAAGCAGGAGGCCCGTTCCGTAAACAAGCACGAAGAGATGGAAGAGGCTGGGGAGGCGCACGACGCTTCATCCAAGGAAGGGCGGACCTGTATTGATTGCCACAAGGGTATTGCCCACCAACTGCCTGATGGATTTGATCCAGCTTGGAACTCTCCTGGTGAGTAAAATCTGAGGCTGCAGGTACAAGGTTTCAAAAATAGTGCTAATGCAATAAATAATAGCCTGGAAGAGTGATTTTCCGGGCTATTGTTTTTTTGCCATAAGATTTAAAGAGTGTGCTCTGATGTTTGCTACACTGTCTTGAGAGCCCATTGTTTACCATAGAGTCCTTTCATGAGCCAGCTAATAGATTCATTTGGTCGTAAAATTGAATATCTGCGGTTGTCGGTAACAGATCGTTGCGATCTACGCTGTTTCTACTGCATACCTAAAGGGTTTAAGGGTTTTACCGAACCTGAAGACCGTATCTCGCTGGACGATTACGTGCGTCTGGTGCGTCTGTTTAGTGAACTTGGTGTGAGCAAGGTCAGGATGACCGGTGGTGAGCCGCTGATTCGTCCCGACCTGCCGGATATGGTGCGGAAAATCGGCGCGCTGCCTAAGATCGATGACCTCTCTCTCAGCACCAATGCGACGCGATTGGCACAACACGCAAAAGTCCTTAGGGAGTCTGGGGTCAGCCGGGTAAACGTCAGCCTGGATACGCTTAATCCAGATGTGTTCAGGGAAATCACTCAAGGTGATCTGGAACCGGTTCTACAAGGATTGCAGGTGGCCAAGACGGCTGGATTTCGCCCCATCAAGATCAACATGGTGGTAATGCGGGATCTGAATCTGCATGAAGTTGGCGATATGGTGGACTACTGTCTGGAGAACCGGTTTACCCTGCGCTTTATCGAGACCATGCCGGTGGGTGAAGCGGGTCAGAAGGCGAAAGATCGTTACGTAAGCCTGGATGAGATCAAGAAATCACTGGAGCAGCGCTTCGAGATGGAGCCGGCAAAGATGAAAGGTGCGGGACCAGCTAAATATCTCAAGATCATTGGCCAGCGGCTTAAGATCGGTTTTATCACTCCCATGTCACAACATTTCTGCGAGACCTGTAACCGGGTGCGCCTCTCTTCAGAAGGTACCCTGTATCTCTGTCTTGGACAGAGCGACAAACTGGAGTTGCGGCCATTGATCCAGCAGGGGCTGTCGGACGATGAGATAAAGTCCGCAATCCTTGAGGCAATCCAGAATAAACCTGAGAAGCATGAATTTAATTCTAACCCCAGCCAGGTGGTACGGGTGATGTCCATGACTGGTGGTTAGTTTTGTGGGCATTTATTACTGTACGTCTAGAAACAAAATACTGACCGCAAGAGTGCTAAAAAACACAATAAAAGCATAGTGATTGACTGCGTATTTCTAAGCGACCTTTGCGCTCTTCGCGGTTTAAATCACCATTTCTGAGCGGGTGCTGATTGATTATTGGAGATATATACCGTTGGACTCTTTAGCTTGGTTGCGTAACTTGAAATTACCTCTGATTGCCTGCATCCTGATGCTCGGTGCCATCGATTGCACTGCAGAGGAGCTTGCACTTAAACTGCCGCCGACTGCGATTGAGAAGTGGTATAAACCTGCAAGTAAACGCCATGTCTGGTTACATAATATGTTCAGTATGCGGCGTGAATTGCAGGCCATTAGAGAGTACGCTGATGCAGGAGACACAGAGCTTACAAAGAAATGGGCCAGTCGCCTGGTTAAGAACTACCGAAAGATCGCAGAGATGGTGCCAGAGTGGGAAGATGAGTTGGAGTTGGAGTGGACAGACCGACTTGAAGCCGCCGCTGCCACGGGTGACCTGGAAAATGTAAAACAGTCCGCAAAAAAAATGGCACGCAGTTGTACTACCTGCCATCGAGAGTACCGCGCCCTTGCGGTTGCTCTCTATCGGGTACCTGACTATTCTAAGCTAATGGTAAAGCGGGGGAATTCCGGTAAAGAGATTGGCTTTCGTGACGCCATGAACGAGTTGGTTACCTACATAAATCGTGTCAAGATTGCAGCGACAGATGGGCGCAAGGATGTTGCACTGAAAGCCACGTCAGACCTGGAACATGGCCTGCATGATATGGGAAACAGCTGCGCCTCATGTCACCGTGGACCGGAGCCGCGTGAGCGTATTTTGGGTAAGCAAACACAAAAGCTAATGGATGAACTGGCACAGGCAATACGTGATGATGACACAAAGGCCACGGGGAAAACTCTAGGTGGTGTGGCGGTAATGGCCTGTGCCTGGTGTCATGGTGTGCATCGGACAGCTTATGACATCAAGCGATTGATCATCCGCTAGTGAGCTGGCTGAGGCTCACCGAATTATCCGCATGGCCCACTAGTGGCCATGCTTAAAATTAAGGTATTGTTATAGTTCGGATCGTGTTCTACGCACTGCTTCACTCCAGCCTTCAAGCAGCGTTTTCCGGTGTTGCTCTTCGAAAGAAGGTTCGAACTCTGCTTCCTGCTTCCAGTTTTCCTTCAATTTATCGAAGGAATCGAACAGACCGCATTGTAGTCCTGCAAGATAGGCGGCTCCCAGGGCTGTGGTTTCTGTTTGTTTTGGACGTTGAACATTGATGTTCAAGATGTCGGATAAAAATTGTGACAGCCAATTGTTGTTGATCATTCCACCGTCCACTCTAACTTGAGTTGGGCGTGCGCCATCGTCACTCATCGCTTGAAACAGGTCATGGGTTTGATAACAGACAGACTCCAGGGTTGCACGGACAATCTCTTTAACGCCGGTGGAGCGGGTTATTCCGAATAGCGAGCCGCGAGCAAAGGCATCCCAGTGGGGGGCACCCAGGCCGGTAAATGCAGGTACCAGGTAGACGCCCATATTGCTTGTAAGAGAGGCAGCTAATGCCTCGGTTTCTTCAGCGGATTTGATAATGCCCAGGCCATCACGCAACCATTGAACGGCAGCGCCAGCAACAAAGATAGAGCCCTCGATGGCGTAGGTGGTTTTACCATCTAATTGATAACTGATGGTTGTTAGCAGGTTGTTTTTGGAGCTTAGCGCCTGGTCGCCAGTATTCATCAGTACAAAACAGCCGGTACCGTAGGTGCTCTTGATCATGCCAGACTCAAAACAGGCCTGGCCAAAAGCGGCGGCTTGCTGGTCGCCAGCGATCCCACATATTGGCAGGCTCTCTCCAAACAGTTCAGGGTTGCTGTTGCCGAAATCCGCAGCACAGTCGCGCACTTCAGGCAGCAGTGATTTTGGAACGTTGAGTAGCGTTAAAAGATCATCATCCCACTGGTTGTTGTGGATGTTATAGAGCAGGGTGCGGGACGCGTTGGTGGCGTCGGTAGCGTGTACTTTTCCGCCGGTAAGCCGCCACAGTAGGAAACTGTCAATAGTGCCAAAAGCCAGATCGCCAGATTTGGCTTTTGCTCGTGCACCATCTATATGGTCCAGAATCCATGCTACCTTGGTTCCAGAAAAGTAGGGGTCGAGAAGTAGTCCGGTTTTGGCGGTTACTTGCGCTTCCTGGCCGGCTTCTTTCAATTTGTTACAGAGCGTCGCTGTGCGGCGGTCCTGCCAAACAATGGCGTTGTAAATGGGGCGCCCTGTGCTGCGTTCCCAGACTACGGTTGTCTCGCGCTGATTGGTAATGCCGATAGCCGCAACTGTTCGGCCAATCTTATGGGCGGCTGTAATGGCTTCCCGGCAGACGTTTACTACTGTACTCCAGATCTCTTCAGGGTCATGCTCCACCCATCCCGAGTCGGGGAAGAACTGTTGAAACTCCCGTTGTGCGGTAAAAACTGAATGTCCCGACTCATCAAAGAGGATGGCTCGAGAGCTGGTGGTGCCTTGGTCAATGCTGAGGATGAGCGGTTGTTGTGGCATGTCTCTATTCTCCAGGGGTGTCAATCAAGTATGACGCCAAATGCATCTGTTTGCCCACTCTTGCTTTGTGGGAGGGCAGCCTCCCATGTTCGCTTTTTATGTCTGATTTGAATCATTTTTAACATGAGATGAGATTTATGTTCATTTCCACTGTGTTGAAATATATCACCAGGTTTTCGAAAATGTACCATAATTGGGCTGTGCCATCTAATTGATGAAGGTTTGGTAAGCTTGGCATGTATATACTATAACTAATTGTATGCAAACTAAAAAACACCATTGTCTGTCTTGATCAGGCTTTGATTGCCATAGTCTGCCTGTCCATTCACTATGTGGTAATTAAATTCTGTATGAGGGTTGATTTTCAATAATTCATCTGCAATAGTATATTTTGAAAAGTTCGAAAAGATGTAAAAAATGCTCGTACGAGCAATAATCGCGCTTATTCAATCATTGGCTGGTCCCAATGGCCGGTCTATTCATGCAAGCCGGAGGAGAGTTTGATGAGAACTAGAATTGCAGTAGTGCTGGCTGCCTCAGCTTTATGTTTCTCGCAAGGGTCGCTAGCTGGTAAGGCTGAAGCGGAGAAGTGGATCAACAGTGAGTTTCAACCATCCACTTTAGATAAATCCAAGCAGATGGCTGAAATGGAGTGGTTTGTGAAAGCCGCTGCTCCCTTTAAAGGGATGGAGATTAACGTCCTTTCTGAAACCATCCCCACCCATGAATATGAGTCAAAAACCCTGACCAAGGCATTTGAAGAGATCACCGGTATCAAGGTGAATCATCAGTTGCTGGGTGAGGGAGAGGTGGTTCAAGCGGTTCAGACCCAGATGCAGACCAAACGGAATCTGTATGATGCCTATATTAATGATTCTGATCTGATCGGTACCCATTCGCGCCTGCAACTGGCGGTTAATTTGACCGATTGGATGGCGGGAGAAGGTAAGGAAGTAACCAATCCTATGCTGGATATCGATGACTTTATGGGAATCTCCTTTACCACAGGTCCTGATGGAAAGATCTATCAACTCCCGGACCAGCAGTTCGCCAACCTATATTGGTTTCGATATGACTGGTTCCAGCGTGAAGATCTGAAGAAACGGTTTAAGAAGCGCTACGGCTACGACCTTGGTGTGCCGGTCAACTGGTCAGCTTATGAAGATATTGCTGAATTTTTCAGCGTTCATGTAAAAGAGCTAGATGGCACCAAGGTCTATGGCCACATGGATTATGGTAAGCGTGCTCCTGATTTAGGCTGGCGCATGACGGATGCTTGGCTCTCCATGGCGGGTGCTGGTAGTAAAGGTCTACCCAACGGCCGCCCTGTGGATGAGTGGGGTATCCGAATGGAGAAAAACTCCTGTAACCCTGTCGGTGCATCGGTAACCCGTGGTGGCGCCACAAATGCACCTGCTGCTGTTTATGCAATTAGAAAGTGGGATGAGTGGCTACGTAAGTATGCACCTCCAGGTGCCGCCAGTTACGACTTCTATCAATCCCTGCCTGCACTCTCACAGGGTAACGTAGCGCAACAGATCTTCTGGTATACCGCATTTACCTCATCCATGGTTGCTCCCAAAAGCGAGGGTAACAATACGGTAGACGATGCCGGCAAACCGCTGTGGCGCATGGCTCCTTCTCCCCATGGTCCTTACTGGGAGGATGGACAGAAGTTGGGTTATCAGGATGCTGGTTCATGGACCCTGTTTAAATCAACCCCGGTTGATCGCCGTAAAGCAGCCTGGCTCTATGCCCAGTTTGTCGTCTCTAAAACTGTGTCACTGAAGAAGACCCACGTAGGTCTGACCCCGATTCGTGATAGCGATATTCGCCATGCCTCATTTACCGAGCGTGCGCCCAATCTGGGTGGCCTGGTGGAGTTCTATCGTTCTCCTGATCGTGTTCGCTGGACGCCAACCGGTGTCAACGTGCCGGATTATCCAAAACTGGCGCAGATCTGGTGGCAGCAGATTGGTGATGTGAACTCGGGTGCTTTCACACCTCAGCAAGCCATGGATCGTTTGGCAGGTGAGATGGATATCACTATGGCTCGTATGCAGACTGCCGATGAAAAGGCCAACATCTATGGTGGCTGTGGACCACGCCTTAATCCCGAGAAGGAAGCATCCTTCTGGCTGAAAAAGCCTGGTTCTCCCAAGGCTAAGCTGCCCAACGAGAAGCCCAAGGGCGAGACCGTCGATTATGATGAGTTGCTAAAACGTTGGAAAAAAGCCACCTAATCGGAGTTGTTTCCAGTTAGTTTAAGGCCGAAGTGGGGGGCACAATGCCTGTGCCCCCCACTGATTCAAAAAGATAAAATCGAAGTGGCCATCCCTCCTGTGATTCTAGGGTTGTATGAAATCACTTTGCTCAACTATTGTCATAATATGTGGTGTCTGAAAAGTGAATCAGCCAAATAGAGCACCCATTTTAAATGCCCGTCAGCAAGAGATTCTGGACTACATCCGCAATCATGGGGAGGTCCAGGTAGAGCCGTTGTCGGAGGCCTTTAGCGTAACACCGCAAACCATTCGGCGAGATCTGAATCTGCTGTGTAATATGCGCCTTTTACAGCGTGTTCATGGTGGGGCCATTGCCCATGACGGTGTATCCAATCTTGGCTATGAGGCACGTCGCCGACTACTGGTAGAAGAGAAGAGTGCCATTGGCCAGCGGACTGCTGCATTGATCCCTGATGATTCATCGCTGTTCGTCAATATCGGCACAACCACCGAGCAGGTGGCGCGACATCTGGTTAACCATGTGGGTATGTTGGTGATCACCAACAATATTAATGTTGTGAACACCCTGATTCATAGCGAAACCATTGAGGTGATGACCACTGGTGGTGTGGTGCGCAGAGAAGATGGCGGCATTGTTGGGGATGCTACGGTTGATTTTATTCATCAGTTTAGGGTGGATTATGCAGTAATCGGCGCATCAGCTTTGGAAGAGGATGGCTCCATCCTCGATTACGATCCGCAAGAAGTGCGAGTGGCACAGGCAATCATTGACAATGCACGGTCAGTTATTTTAGTAGCGGATGCCATGAAGTTTGAACGTAATGCACCGGTTCGGATCGGTAATATTGCTCAGGTGGGTTATTTTGTCACCGATAAAGAGCCACCGGAACAGTTTTGCAAACTCTGCAAAGAGTCAGACGTCGAGCTGGTTATAACTTCGTCCGAGAGTGATCAGTCGGCACAACATGAAATCTAAGACACTATTCTGGAATCGATGAATGTCCGTTGAACTGAAAAATGTAACTAAACTTTCCGGAGCGGAAACTCATATTTACGAAACCAACCTGAGGTTGGAGGAGGGTGAGTTTAATATTCTGCTAGGGACAACGCTATCGGGCAAAACCACCTTGTTGCGTCTGATGGCTGGGCTGGAGAAACCTTCAATGGGTGAAGTCTGGTTCAATGGTGAAGATGTTACCGGAGTCCCGGTCCAAAAACGCAATCTTTCCATGGTGTACCAGCAGTTCATCAATTATCCCAACATGAGTGTGTATGAGAATATTGCCTCACCCCTGCGGGTTGCCCGGACACCTGCCGCAGAGATTAAGCAAAGAGTGGATAAAGTTGCCGAGCTTCTGAAACTTGGCCCCATGCTTAAACGTATGCCAAACGAGCTTTCCGGTGGACAGCAGCAGCGCACCGCCATGGCCCGGGCTCTGGTAAAGGATGCAGGATTGGTTTTGCTGGATGAACCCCTGGCCAATCTGGACTACAAACTTAGGGAAGAGTTGCGGGAAGAGTTGCCCAAGCTGTTTAAAGAGTCCGGTGCGACAGTGGTTTACGCCACGACAGAACCTATTGAGGCACTCCTGTTAGGAGGGCATACCACAACGTTGCATGAGGGTAATGTGACTCAGCATGGCGCCACTGCCGAGATCTATCGTAAGCCCCATGACCTGTTAAGCGCCCAGGTGTTTTCTGATCCCCCGATCAATACCGCAAAGGTGACTAAAAAAAAGGAGTGGTTCTTCCTCTCCGATAAAGTCAGATGGCTGGCAGACGACCGCTACGCCAATCTTGAAGATGGTGTTTATACCGTTGGCTTTCGCCCCCACCACATCAATCTGATGGCAAAACATGACCAGACGGTAACGGTGCAGGGGAGTGTGGTGATCACAGAAATAAGCGGTTCAGAAAGTGTGGTTCACATAGATGTGGATGGTGATACCTGGGTGTCGCTTTCCCACGGCATACATCGCCTTGAAGCAGGAGATGAGGCAGAGCTCTATATTCAAACCGACCGTTGCCTCTATTTTGATGAGGCGTTGCGACTTATTGGAGATTGATTGGTAGCTGGTGTGTTAAATGCGTTGCTAAAACAATGGTAAATACATGGCAAAAATAACCTTGGATCAAGTTCGTCACAGCTATGCACAAAACCCGGACGATGATCTGGATTGGGCGCTGAAAGAGGTGGACGTTACCTGGTCAGACGGTGGTGCTTACGCCCTGCTGGGGCCATCTGGGTGTGGCAAAACCACTCTGCTTAATATTATATCGGGGCTGTTACGTCCATCCCGTGGTCGTGTACTTTTTGATGATCGTGATATCACCGATATTCCCTCAGATAAACGGCATATCGCCCAGGTCTTTCAGTTCCCTGTGGTGTACGACACTATGACAGTATTCGATAATCTGGCATTCCCTTTGAGAAATCGCGATGTTCCCCAGGCCCAGGTTGATGCCAGGGTACACGAGATTGCCAAAATGCTGGATCTGGAAGAGTCATTGCACAATCGTGCGTCACATCTCACCGCTGATGGTAAACAGAAGATATCCCTTGGGCGTGGGCTGGTGCGTTCTGATGTCAATGTGATCATGTTCGATGAGCCGCTTACGGTGATCGACCCCCACTTGAAGTGGTTGTTGCGCTCCAAGCTAAAGGAACTGCATCAACAGATTGGATCCACCATGATCTACGTAACCCATGATCAGACGGAAGCGCTTACCTTCGCAGACAAGGTGATGGTGATGCATGATGGTATGGTGATGCAGATCGGAACCCCGGTTGAACTGTTTGAGAAACCAAAGCACACCTTTGTTGGGCATTTCATTGGATCACCAGGTATGAATTTGCTGCCCTGTGTGATCGAAAACGGCTATCCCAGTATCGATGGTCATCAGATTATCTCCGCCCAGAAGTTGGATATACCTGAAGTCGCCAAGAGAGTGGAAATTGGTATTCGCCCTGAATTTGTCTCCTTTACCCCAAATGGACTGCCGGTAGAGATTGTGAAGATCAATGATATAGGCCAGTACCGTATTGTGGAAACCCGCCACAAGAATACCACTATAAAGATCATCGTTGCCGAAGGGCTGCATATACCTACCGCAGACCCCAAGATCAGCTTTGATCCCGCCTACACCCATGTCTACGCAGATGGCTATATTCTGACTTGAGGGCTTATCCATGATTGATAAAACGACCAATCAAAAAGCATGGTTTCTGGTGGCTCCGGTGGTGGTGCTGGTGGCATTTAATGCATTGATCCCACTAATGACTGTTGTTAACTACTCGGTTCAGGAAACCTTCGGTGACAACATCTTTTTTTGGGAGGGGGTGAAATGGTTCGAGCAGGTACTACATTCCGAGCGCTTCCATGACTCCCTGTTGAGACAGCTCAGTTTTACCTCCATTATCCTGCTTATCGAAGTACCGTTAGGTGTTGCTGTCGCCCTATCAATGCCCAAAAAGGGCCCCTGGGTTTCAGTTTGTCTGGTGCTGATGGCATTGCCATTACTGATTCCCTGGAATGTAGTTGGCGCCATGTGGAATATCTTCGCCTTGCCAGATATCGGCCTGCTTGGGCGAATGATCAATGGAATAGGATTTGACTATAACTTTACGCAACAACCCACCGCCGCCTGGTTTACCGTCATCCTGATGGATGTCTGGCACTGGACCTCTCTGGTGACTTTATTGGCCTACGCTGGGCTCTGCTCGATCCCCGATGCCTACTACCAGGCAGCACGCATTGATGGTGCCAGTTCCTGGTCAGTATTCCGCTATATACAGCTACCGAAAATGAAACGGGTGTTGACCATAGCCATCCTGCTTCGGTTTATGGATAGTTTCATGATCTATACCGAGCCGTTTGTTTTGACCGGCGGTGGTCCGGGTAACTCCACCACCTTCCTCTCTATCGATCTGGTAAAGATTGCTCTGGGCCAGTTTGACCTTGGTCCGGCAGCGGCTATGTCGCTGATCTACTTCTTGATCATTCTATTGCTCAGTTGGGTGTTCTATACCCTGATGATGCGCAATGAGGAGCAGTGATGAAAGGTTTTAAATGGTTGACGCCAACCCTCTACATTCTGTTTTTGATGCTGCCGATTTATTGGCTGATCAGTATGTCTTTCAAGACAACAAATGAGATTTTGGGTCATTTCTCCCTTTGGCCACAGGAGTTCACACTCGATAACTATGTGAAGATCTTTACCGATCCAACCTGGTACAACGGCTATTTCAACTCCATTACCTACGTGGTGATCAATACCCTGATATCGGTCAGTGTCGCACTACCTGCGGCATACGCATTCTCTCGCTACCGTTTTCTGGGAGACAAACATCTTTTCTTTTGGTTGCTGACAAATCGGATGGCGCCGGCTGCGGTATTCGCACTGCCATTTTTTCAACTCTACTCGGCAGTGGGGTTGTTTGATACGCCATGGGCCGTCGCTTTGGCGCACTGTCTGTTTAACATTCCGCTGGCGGTATGGATTTTGGAAGGGTTTATGTCAGGGGTTCCCAAAGAACTGGATGAAACAGCCTTCGTGGATGGTTATTCATTCTGGCGCTTTTTCACCAAGATTTTCTTGCCGACCATCGCTGCGGGAATCGGTGTGGCGATGTTTTTCTGCTTCATGTTTTCGTGGGTGGAGTTGCTATTGGCCAAGACGCTCACCTCAGTGGCGGCAAAACCAATAGCGGCCACCATGACCAGAACTGCGAGTACCGCCGGGTATGAGTTAGGCCTGTTGGCTGCAGCGGGAACCCTCACCATCATACCGGGGGCGATTGTGATCTGGTTTGTGCGAAATAATATTGCCAAGGGTTTTGCCCTTGGTCGTGTATAACGGAGGGGTTGAATTATGTTGTTATCCTGGATGGCCTGGACATGGCCGACCGCTGTGTTTTTCCTCTTCATCGTGACCGCTATCACTAGCATGGGTGTTTGGGAACACTATAGCCCTGGTGGTGGTCCGCGCAGAGGAGTGCTTGGTCTTGATACTACCCGAGGTGACCGGCTTTTTATTTCGGTACTGGGTAGTGCGTTTATCCATCTTGCATGGCTGGGTTTTATGGGTACGCCTCTTTGGGGAGGGCTAATCCTCTCAATTATATTGTTTGTTGTGGTTTTTAAATGGGTTTGATTTGCCATGGTTTGGATGGGTGGAAATGGTAGGTGAAGTACGATGAACTATGTTTACTGACAGTAAAGTAGTTCAAGCCGATATACTGGTGATTGGTGGTGGCATCAATGGGGTAGGGATTGCCCGTGATGCAGCCGGGCGTGGATTGCGTGTCTATCTTTGTGAAAAGGATGACCTGGCTCAACACACCTCTTCAGCAAGTACCAAACTAATCCATGGTGGGCTGCGCTATTTGGAGCACTACGATTTTAGATTGGTTCGCCACGCCCTAGGAGAACGTGAAGTCCTGCTACGCACTGCTCCACACATCATTCATCCGTTACGTTTTATTTTGCCCCACCACAAAGCGCTACGACCCAAATGGATGATTCGCTTAGGGCTGTTTCTCTACGATCATCTTGGTGGGCGTAAATTACTGCCGGTATCGAGCGGTGTGGATTTGAATGCGCACGTTGCAGGGCAAGCACTGAAAACTCAATACACGTCCGGATTTGAGTACTCAGACTGCTGGGTACATGATGCGCGGCTGGTTGTATTGACTGCAATGGATGCGGCCGCGAAAGGTGCGGTGGTCAAGACCCACACTGAATGTATCACCCTGAATCGGTTTGACGACCACTGGATCGCCACCTTGAAAGAAGAGGTGAGTGGGAATCAGATACAGGTTAAGGCAGATGCTGTGGTAAATGCCTCTGGCCCGTGGGTGGATAGAGTGTTGGGATTAGGGGTGCCATCGGATCGTGAGCACGGTGTCCGTTTTGTTAAGGGTAGCCACGTGGTGGTTCCAAGGTTATTTGACCACCCTTATCCCTATATCTTCCAAAATGCAGATGGCCGGGTATTGTTCGCTATACCATTCGAACACGAATTTACCCTGCTTGGTACTACTGATATTGAGGTCAGTGATATCCCAAAGCAGGCCTCCATTACTCCTGAAGAGACAGCCTATATCTGTGAAGCGGTAAGTGAGTATTTTGAGAAACCGATCGCTACTGATGATGTGATCTGGAGTTATAGTGGAGTACGTCCACTGTATGACGATGCAGCAAGCAGTGCCTCCAAGGTAACGCGGGACTACAATCTGCATCTAAACTCCAGTGCAGCACCGGTAATATCTGTCTACGGCGGCAAGATAACCACCTACCGAAAGCTAGCGGAAGAAGTTCTGGATCTTCTTTCTGGCGCCTATCCGATACCAGGCCACGCCTGGACGGCCATGAGTTATCTGCCGGGTGGGGATATCGCCAATGCTGACCTGGAGGTGTTTCTGACTCTGTGCAACAAGCGTTATCCCTGGATGGATCAAACGCTGCTTAAGGATTATGTCACTAAATATGGCACACGAATCTCCACACTGCTTGAAGGATGCGGTTCTATGGATGATCTTGGAAAGCGGATGTCACCAGGCCTCTATGAGCGAGAGGTTGCCTACTTGATGAAGCATGAATATGCCTACAATGCCGATGATGTGCTATGGCGACGAACCAAGCATGGACTTCATGCGTCGTCATTAGAGATCGAGCAACTCGATAACTGGATGAAACATCAGTTGCCAGAGATCACTTGCAGTTGATATAGATCTCCGCCGCATGGTGTTTGTAATTGTTGCGTCTGAAAAGCTGGATGTCTGTTCTTGGCGCGCGACAGTAGTTGGAACCAACCTTCTGTGAGTCAGTTTCTGTCTGAAAACTGCTGTGAAACCCTGGGTCTATCTGATACTCAACACCAGCATCAAATGCTGGCTTCAACAGCTTATATCAACCAAGGGTGGTAAACCGCCGTATATCCTCGCCCCAGCTATGGCTCAAAATTACCAGAGTCGGTATCAGAATAATGAACAAGCGCAGAACATTTCGTATGCGCTGGTTGGCCGAACGCATCTCCATGTAGTGGTCAATAACAATACTGCCTTTTAAGGCGATGAGAGCGACCACGGTCAGAGTGAGTAACCATCCGGCATGACCTCTCTCTGCTAACAGGGCTCCAACAAGGGTGAGACCTATTAGTAATAACCAGATTCTTTCCGCATGTTTGAACATAAATTGGTTCTTCGCTGTTCCACATGGGTAATAGTGTAGAATACCGTCCTAATATCTATCGTTGTTAGGGAACAAAATAGTGCAAGAACAAAAATTATTTGCAGCCGCATTAGGCCTTTTATCTCCTTGGTATGTTTCAAACCTGG
>JAAGZL010000599.1 GCA_024206335.1 Gammaproteobacteria bacterium | reverse complement strand
GGAGCGGCAACGAGCTTGCGAGGTTGTCGCGCAGTGCCAGTGACCGGGACGACCGGGGCAATAACAGGTTGTCGAAGATCGAGTGCGTTTTGGGGACTGGGATGTCCCAAAACGCATCACGAGATCAAAGACTCGCTTACCCTCAAACACCAGATTCAGTTATAACTCCCCCACACTCAGCCAATGACCAAGACACGCTTTAGCGGTGACAACACTGCCCACCACTACTAGCTGCATTAAGCCTGCTTACCAGATGAGTCCAGAACATCTTTTGCTTTAACGGCACATCACAGGAAATATCTACATCTTAGCCAAGCAACACGCGTAATGACCAGGTAGACCTGCACCACACTACTCCGGCACTACCGCTAAAGCACCCAACTCCCCAACCACCTCATCAAGTTGGTGCGCCATCACTCGGGGGATAGGGGATGGGGATAGGAATTTCAACCCATAAAATCAACAAATCTTCAGATACACAGAGGGGTAACGTGTACCAACGACACGGATTCTGGAGAGAGTGATACTGTAGACGCCCTGTCTGACACCAAAAAACGGGGCTTATCTATCCCAAT
>JAAGZL010000598.1 GCA_024206335.1 Gammaproteobacteria bacterium | reverse complement strand
TTTTTCAACATATATGTTATCAGGGCCCCAAAATCTACATTCCCTGAAAATTTGAAGGTCCTAGCTCGAATAATAAAAAAGTTCAAAATTTTGACCCTTTTTTGAATTTTTTTTGTAAAATTTTGGGGCCCTAAATTAAAATTCCGGCTCTTGAAGTTCTCGGCCATGGTTAGGAGAGCACATTCACCAAATATCTAAGCTCTAGCTCAAAAACTGAGGGAGGAGATAGATTTTAACAGTTTTACCACTTTTCGGGGCGTCAAAAAAAACGTCGCTCCCCCCGAAACTAAATTTTTTCAACATATATGTTATCAGGGCCCCAAAATCTACATTCCCTGAAAATTTGAAGGTCCTAGCTTGAATAATAAAAAAGTTCAAAATTTTGACCCTTTTTTGAAAATTTTTTGTAAAATTTTGGGGCTCTAAATTAAAATTCCCGCTCTTGCAGTTCTCGGCGATGGTTAGGAGAGCACATTCCCCAAATATCTAAGCTCTAGCTCAAAAACTGAGGG
>JAAGZL010000597.1 GCA_024206335.1 Gammaproteobacteria bacterium | reverse complement strand
GAAAAGTTTCTGTTGTGGTATGTGTTTAGTGATTGGTCTGAAAACGTATCTCGCATGTAGCATTGACCTTACTCGTTTCCAATAAAAATCAACACAAATTCTCCCTCCTTTAGTAACAACAGGCGGCAAGGCTGCGAAGGCATTGGCTACATCTGGGGTGTGTTGCAGTACACCTAATGAATAAACAAAGGGGAAAAAATCCATAGCAAAGGGAAGGTTATAAATATCACCCTGGACTACATGGAAGTTGGGATGTTGTTTTAAGTTACGATAGCAAGCATCTACGGCGCTAGAGTAGTCAAGTGCTACAACTTTAGCCCCGGCATTCAATGCAACTTCCGCAAACCTCCCGGCGCCACAACCGGCGTCCAGCATCCATTTTCCTGCGATATCCTCTGAACTCCATCCCGTAGCTCTCCAGAATCGATCCGTAGAAATTGGATGCCCAGAATAACTATCGAGCTGAGTTTGACCAAACTTGTTCCACTGCATACCAAAATTATTTGCATAATTGTCTTCAGCAACAAAACGTGGAATGTAATCCCGAATGGGGTATCGATACCCCCCATTCTTCGCAACGAGCCAGCCCGTACAAATCGCATCGCCACTGTATTCAGCT
>JAAGZL010000596.1 GCA_024206335.1 Gammaproteobacteria bacterium | reverse complement strand
GGGTGATTTTGCCTTATTTTTAGTGATTTTTGGACCATTTTATGAAGCAGTATGCATGAAGCCTTATAATATATATGAAGCATGAACCTTTAGCTCAGCAGTAAGACGTAATATCCATGACATTAATATGGAGGCTCAATTCCTCTTTGGTATATATAGCACACAGACATATAGCATACACCTTATTATAATATATATGAAGCAGGAACTCTTTAGCTAACAACAGTATCCAGTGAAGAACACAACTAATCAACTGTATTCCAGTAGTATTCAATGGGGTTTTGTAACCAGTTTCATATTAAGCACTAGCAACAGATTATACGTAGGTTGGTTTGGAGTACTCATGTTCCCTTTAATAGCAGTATCAACGATAGCATACATAGCCGCATTCATATTAGCACCTCCAGTAGACATAGATGGAATTAGAGAACCAGTAGCAGGAAGCCTTTTATATGGGAACAATATAATAACAGGAGCAGTAGTACCAAGTTCAAATGCAATAGGAGTTCACTTTTACCCAGTATGGGAAGCACTTAGTTTAGATGAATGGTTATATAATGGTGGAACATATCAGTTTACAGTACTTCATTTCATAGCAGGAGTTATTAGTTGGATGGGAAGAGAATGGGAGTTTAGTTTTAGATTAGGAATGAGACCATGGATATTTGTAGCATTTTCAGCACCTATAGTAGCAGCATCAGCAGTATTCATAGTTTACCCAATAGGACAAGGAAGTTTCAGTGATGGTATGCCCTTTGGTATTAGTGGCACCTTTAATTTTATGTTAGTATTCCAAGCAGAACACAATATATTAATGCATCCATTTCACATATTAGGAGTAGCAGCTGTTTTTGGAGGATCTCTATTCAGTGCTATGCATGGTTCATTGGTTACTTCATCTCTATTATCAGAGACATTAGGATCTAACTCACTTAATTCAGGTTATATATTCGGACAGGAGGATGAGACATATAGTATATCAGCAGCACATGGATATTTTGGTAGACTTATATTCCAGTATGGAAGCTTTAACAATTCTAGGAGCCTACATTTCTTTTTAGCAGCATGGCCAGTAATAGGTATATGGTTCACATCTCTAGGAGTATCTACTATGGCATTTAATTTAAATGGTCTGAACTTCAATGAGTCTCTAGTAGATTCAGAAGGACATCTTATAAACACATGGGCAGACATTCTTAACAGAGCAGATTTAGGTATGGAGGTAATGCATGAGAGGAATGCACATAACTTCCCACTAGATCTAGCTTAGGTTATAGTGGTTGGTTTATAGTAGAGACATAGATTTATATAGAGAGTAGTACTATTGGACAATATGAATGAAGGTAGCCATACACAGCAGTAACTAACAGTTTACCCAAGACAAGTATATATGGACACACACTGTATAGTATAGCACAAGCTTATTCCCTTGTACATGTATATATGTATAAGAGCTAATAGTATATATGAGTATACACTATAATATACATTAAGCATGATCTCTATTAGTACACATATAAGATATACCTTATAACATATATGAAGCAGGAATATAGCAGTAAGCCTTATAACATATACTAAGCAGGAATATAACAGTAGTAGTAGGACAGGTGTACTTTAATCATGAAAATGGTCCGAGGGCCAAAAAAATTTTGAGAAATTTGGGGGAATACTGACCAAAATACAGACGGTAGTGTAAACGGTAGCAAACTATAGTAGTACTTTACATATATAATATATACTAAGCAAGACCAAATATAAGCATACAAGCATATATAATATACAGCAAGCATATTGCTAAAATCCTACCAAAAGTTGGGAGTATCTCTCTAGTAGTAACTCTTAAGAGCTGATTTCCAAAAATGCAAAGG
>JAAGZL010000595.1 GCA_024206335.1 Gammaproteobacteria bacterium | reverse complement strand
TTAAAAGACTCCATACCCAGCCCGAGCATATCCCAATGACTGGGAACAGTCTCAGGCGGAAGTGAAATACCCACGACTTCGGCACCCATGCTCTGTAACCAAAGCGCCAACCAGCTGCCTTTGAAACCAGTATGCCCTGTTAGCAGAACTTTACGGCCCTGATAAATATTCTCGAACATTACAGCCAGCCCTGCCAGGGAGCTTTGCCAGACTTACAGAGGCTATCAAGATAGTTCTTCTCACGAAGGGTATCCATAGCCTGCCAGAAACCCTCATGATGAAAGGCTGTCAATTCCCCATCAACAGCCAACTGTTGCAACGGCTCCTCCTCCCAGACAGTGTCGTCACCAGTGATATATTCCAACACACTGGGTTCCAATACAAAAAAACCACCATTAATCCATGCGCCATCACCCGCCGGCTTTTCCTGAAAACTATTGACGACTCCATCTTCAATTTGAAGAGCGCCATAACGCCCAGCTGGCTGAATAGCAGTGACAGTAGCCTTTCTATTGGACGACCGATGGCGAGCAATAAGAGCGCTAATATCAATATCAGAAACACCGTCCCCATAGGTAAAGCAAAAAGTATCCCTATCAATATAGGGAGCAACACGCTTCAGCCTACCGCCAGTCATACTTGACTCTCCAGTATCAACAAGGGTGATATTCCAAGGCTCAGCAAATTTTTGATGAATTTCCATTTTATTTTCGCGCATGCAGAATGTCACATCTGACATGTGTAAAAAATAGTTCGAAAAATACTCTTTAATCACATAGCCTTTGTATCCAAGGCATATTACAAAATCGTTAATCCCATGATGTGAGTACATTTTCATAATGTGCCAGAGAATCGGCTTGCCCCCAATCTCGATCATAGGCTTGGGGCGAAGGTGGGATTCTTCACTAATACGTGTTCCTAAACCACCAGCTAAAATTACTGCTTTCATTGCTATATTCCCTCTTTAAATACCTGACTTTTTACAATCACAGACTATAACTAAATACCACCCGCAGAGCGGATGGTATTATGAAAGCCCCCTGTGGGGCTATTTATCAAAGCTCCGCCAAATTTATTTGTTCTTGGCGTTTATCTTCCCGTTTTTGATTCTTGAGGTACCATTTTCTCATCTAGCCAGACAGTACTCGCACAATACTCTCTTGTTCCAAAATGACGGCCTGTGAAACTTCCTTTTACTAGCAAATATTTCTTAAATATCCGTATCGCCGACCTCCCTTTAAGAAAACCTATGGTACTTGCCCCCTGAGTTTCGGTAGGGTCATCAACAACATGTGAATATGACCTTTCTTGCATATCCTTCGATCAGTTCAATCCCTTGCTGCAACATAAATCCCGTAATATACCGCCGATATCCCTCCTCAAAGTGCCATAGAACGATTTCTTCCGATACTTAGGCACAAATACAACGTGATATTTTCAATAATAATTAACGTGAACTTGGCTTTGCCGGTCTTTCATAATAGCCCCCTATAGAACTTGCCCGATTAAAGGAGCGCATTTTTGCTCTGCACGCCGTTTCGGCAGAACCTGTTCGTGTCTCATCGCCAGAGACGGTGGTTTACTAAGATTTGATTATCTATTCAAACTCGCAGCAACCTATTATTTTCGATGTATTTCCCCCAAGTTTTAACAACAAATTCTCTTTTCTCATTCCAGGGGCATGCGGAAAAATTTCGCGTCTGATCGTCAGCGATCAGCAAGTTGTTCTGTGCTCCCTGCCTGTAAATGTCGCTCGCAGCCCAGGACTGTGGTGAATATCCCCGGCCATTGCGCCCCACGAGGAGAATTTCTTTCCCCGTAACTAAAACTTTTCGTGTTAGGCTTTCTCGGCCACTTTCAAAATGGTACGCATCGACTTTACTATCTATTTTAAGCCCTTCAGTGATATTTAAAAACAACTTTCGATCAATCATAAAAGCTGTTGAACGGATATGTACATTCGGAAATGGAGGGAATGTACTATTTAATTCGCTCGAACTTTCGTAGGAGGCGGTAGCTCCTACTAACCCGACATTAGGTAACCCTAGATTTATTGTGAGCTTGCTAAGCCAGTCCGGTGCTAATATTTCACTCGCCGTGTTAAATGCACATATCAAATCCTCGTCGATCATGCTTGCCCATTCAATGTAAGCACCAATGTCTAAACTATCACCATCTAAATATATCGGCTTGTAGGGTGTGCTATTGAATAGAGCTTTGGCTTTTACCACACCCGTGTCACTCATGAATCCTTTAAATATCACGTACAGAGAATGTTTGACCCCCGATTGATTTCGCATGTAAGAATCAAAAAAACGCTCGCAGGATTGCAACCAATCCTTATCCGCGCCACGCGCAAGATATGCGACCGCGATTGTTTGGTTAAAGCTGCTCAAAGAAACCCCCCTACTCTTTTATAACAGACGTTGATTAACACAAGGGACAGCCGTCGGTCTCTCCACCGCTAGAAACTGTTCGTTGTAGTATGGATCCACGGCAACATCATGAGCCCATCGTTTGTGGTACCACGCAAGCTCGCCCACATCCACTGATGCAACACGTGATTGTGATTCCATATGCGTTAGTTCAGCCTTAGGTGCATATATGCTTTGAAATCCCTTTTCCCTTACTTTAAGGCAATAATCTACATCATTAAAACTCACTGCAAGCTCTTCACTATACCCTCCAACCTCGCGATAAACCTTCGACAAAGTCATCATAACGGCACCCGTTACCGCCATAAAATTGCGTACCCCACAGGTGCTAAAATAATAACCTGCTTCATCCCCAGGAAAGAGACGCCTTACATGATCCGGGTTTCCATAATTATGAACGACACCAGCATGTTGCGTTAACCCATCCGGATAGAGCAGTTTCGCGCCCACCACGCCAACGTGAGGCTTCTCGAAATGCTCAACCATCCGCTCTATCCAGGAGGGAGTGAGTATTTCAATATCGTCATTCATAAGTAGCATGAGTTCGCCTTTAGCGATTGATGCCCCGAGGTTCAATTTCTTGGGAATATTAAATACTGGTTCCGTATGAGTAAGCCGATGACAATCCTGATCAGCCAGTATTTGTTGCTGTCCCTCAGTTAGGTCGTCATTGTCGATCACGATAATTTCGATGTTTTTGTAGGTAGATTTGTTACGGATCTGATCAACGACGTTTGTGATCAGATCTATCTCGCGCCCCTCTATAGTTACTGTCTTGCCAGCTGTTGGAATGATTATTGAAACGAATGGCTCGCGCTTGAGATCGAGCTCGATGACATAACAGCCACGATGCAACTCATGTTCTCGTACTTTCCCTTGCCGCCCTGTTCTATTGATCCGCCCTCGAAGAGCCGTAATATTCTGTACAGCTGTCTTGTCCAACGCTTGATCGTCAACTTTTCGTTGCACTCCATGCCCTAGAATTTTCGCCACATGCCAAATTTTCGTCGTACGTTCAGTGAATCGAAGGACAAGATCATACAGACTAAAGTTATCGCTGTCGAAGCAACCGAGTGCAGCGCTGGCTCGAAAGCACGCCGGAAACCCGATGTAATTAAAAGTTTCTAAATAATCGGGACTCCAGTCTGGTTTGTAGAAAGGATTACAACGCTCATCAGAAGCACTCAAGCAATCTTCATCTCCGTAGATAAGATCAAGACCCGGATATTGATTGACAGCATTGGCGAATTCATAAAGTGCATTGCTCGAAAGACTTTGGCCGCTTTCAATAAAAATGATAAATTCTCCCAAACCGTCCATGAGGGATATATCTTGAAAAGGCCTTCCATCTTTTATCAAAGCGGGGGGGAGATTGGCTCCATCACTTACGAGAGTACGCAACTCATAATATGGATATATCTGCTTAGTTAATGACTGCAAGGTCTGTTTCCAGCCATCGATACTTTGCCTCGTGTCGAGGATAATCGTAAATGCGGGTTTGTGAAGCATCGTATTAATATGCCGCATGATATCTGGAAGTTCTGCTTTCAGTCGTTTCTGCTCAATATGATTCCATGCTTTATATGATACGTTCTTTTTCTTTAGCCAGTACCTAACCCGAGGTAGACGAAGCAATAAGGCGCGACGAACAGGGATCCAACTACCGTCAGGCCCCTCTATATCAACCCACATTCGATGGAGTCCCACTGAAAGCGATGGAGTAACAGCAAAACCGACATCAAGGGGAAGTTCACATACTGTGGCAAAAGTCGACTGTACATCTTCGCGCTGCTTCCTATGGGGTTGGTATACGACTTTGCCTATACGGACTCTAATATCCGCAGCTGCACCAATTTCCAAATTGACTCCCCATCCAGAGATAACAACAGCGTTACGGACTATTTTAAAAAGCCTGCCTGGCTCGTCGAGGTGAATACGAAAATGGCATAATTCAACTTTTCTCGATACCCCCACCACACCACAAAAGAAAGCGAATAAACGACTAGAATGTTTTCTGCAAAAACTGTTTGCGAACCACCAATGCTTGATTTGCAGAAATGCAACGCCCAAAATGTATAACGCCCTCAAAAACTGAGGTGATAGTCCACGATCTCTCGAAACTTGGACTGCATATTCTTCGGATTGAAGCAATTTAACGTGATGTTCGATATTGCCCGCCCCCTTTCTTCTCAATTTAAGAGCTATTTTTTTTAGCTCTTTTAAATTAAAAAGCAGAGAGCCAGAAAGAACTAGCATTCTTTTGATTTTTTTTATCTTTTGCCCAACGATCCGGAGAGGCATAGTCATCTTCCAGCTCGTCGAATTTTGGTAGGCATCCACAACCTGATTGAGGTTGGCGACCCGTAGCTCTAGATCGGCAACCTGAACCTCTCGAGCAGCTAAACTTCTCGACTGTTCCTCGAAAGACTCTGCCGGCGAGAGGTCTAAGTTAGACCAACTATTAGCCGGCTGAGACGGCGGCAGAAATAAACCTTTAGCCGTAACCAAATCATTTTCACCGGCAAAAACCTGCTCCCCCAAACCCACTAAACTAGAGCAAGACTTGCGAATTACACACATAGAGTTCACAAATTCAATCGAATGAATTCCAGACAGCACTTCTTCTGAAAATTCAACATTAAAATGATTACTGAAGGTGGCTAGAATTTCTCGCCTACCTTTATTGACCAGCCAATGCTCATGATTGATTATATCTGCTAAATATTTAAAAAACGCCATAGAAGAAAAAGGGTGGTAAAGCCCTCCTTCAAATTCCTGCCAATAGCTGCAGTGCAAATCTTCGACGACATATAAACCGCCTTCTTTCAAATACGGAAAATATCGCGCAAAAGCACAGACAATATCGCCAGCCTTGTGAGAAGCATCATCGATAATGAGGTCAAACATATCTGTCACACTTAGTATCTCTGCTTGTATGTCATCAGTATTGGCATCACCTATAACCAGGTTGATACGAGGGTCATCGTAGATAAGCCTTCCGCAATTTGGATCAATATCACAGCCGATAAATTTTTCCCCATTCGAAAAATATTGGCTAAAAATATCTAGTGAGCCGCCATTCTGAATACCGATTTCTAGCATTCGTACTGGGCTTTCGCGATAAGGTAAAAACAGGCGATCATACTCTCTGAGATTACCTTCCCATTTAGCAGACATTTTGCCTCTGCCGGAGCTATATAGCTTTTGTAAAAAATTCATAAAACCTTAAAAACCTCATTGATATGCCTCGCCCCAACCTATTAGATCAGCCACAACATAAAACCAGAGCCAAATAATCGCGCTATTAAATAGAGCACAAATTGAAACCAGAAGTCTCCCGCCTCTCGCAAACTCGGCTCACTGACCACAAAACTGGTTCTAGGCTATAACCACGTCAATACAACGAATAGGCACGCATCGCCGAGCGATGCCTGTACCTACTATGCGGTCATCTTCAGCTTTCAATCACCTGAATAGGACAAAGCAATGTTATCAAACTTAAGCCCAACCAAGCCAAATCGTACTTTTGCAGAAAAAACATGCACCAAAAATGCATCATGTAACCAGTGATGCTGAACATGATTATATAGGTTGCCATCACCCAGCGTTACCGTAATAGTGTAATCGCCATTGGGAATCATTGGAAGATGAAAATCAAACTCAGCTTTTACTTTACCGCCTGCACTAACAGGCATAGGATTAACATCAGTAAATGGCAAAGTGTTCTCACCAAATAGAGTCTGCCCCAACTTGCCACGAAACATGAACCCCAGAATTGGACTCTCTATCTTTTCATGTGCAATTGCCAAAATCTCCAATCTAACTCTTTCTCCACCCTCAAAAACCGCCTTACCAGCTACGTCAGCACTTTCAAACTTAATCAACTCAATTGTACCAACCCCGGTTTCCCAACCATTCGCCTCATTAAGATTATCAGAGACCTCAAAACTAGACCCATACTCAACGCCTTGTATGCTCTTTTCTGAACAATCATCTTCCTTAGTATCAGACTGTGAGTCATTTTCAATAGACTTCAACTCGGCCTCTTCACCATAAACCTCCTGCAAGGTATATTACAGATAGGCTTCGCCAACCTCTTTGGACTCCCCTCCTTGTATTTTCCGTCCATTGTGTAGCCATATCGCATTTTCGCAAAGGTTAATTACCAAGTTCATGTCATGACTTACAAAAATTACGGTGCCATCTTTCATGAACTTTCGAATAAACCGCATGCACTTTTGCGTAAAGATAGCATCACCGACAGCCAGCGCCTCGTCTATCACCAGTATATCGGCATCTACATGCGCTATAACAGCGAAGGCCAAGCGCATAACCATTCCGCTGGAGTATGTTTTGATAGGCTGATCAATAAACTCGCCTATATCTGCGAAGGCTGCAATATCATCATAACGCTTGTCCACCTCTTCTTTGCTGAGCCCCAATGTCCCAGCATTCATATACACGTTATCTCGTCCATTAAATTCCGGATTGAAACCGGAACCCAATTCTAGCAATGCCGCGATACGCCCTTTGGTTTGAATCGTACCTGACGTAGGATTGAGCGTGCCACAAATCATTTGCAATAAGGTAGATTTACCTGAACCATTGCGACCGATAATACCGATAGTTTCGCCTTGTTTAATTTCTATCGATACATCTTTCAGCGCCCAATATTCGCGAAAGAATTGCCTTGGAGTTTGCTTTATAAATCGCTGCAAGCGAGGGTAAACAAACTGTTTTAGTCTATCATGTGGCTGCTCATATATTTGGTAACACTTTGATAAGTTACTAACTTTTATTGCAAATTCAGAGGACATCGGAAAACCCCTTGCGTATTTTCTGAAACCATGCGAATCCCAACCATGCGACAAAGGAACTTACTATTATATATACACCCAGCCCTTGCCAGTTCGGCAAAGCCCCCCACAAAAGAACGTCACGAAACTGTTCAATAATAAATGTCAAAGGATTCAAATAGAACAAAACACTATATGATTCAGGAAACGCAGATGCCGGAAAAAAAATAGGGCTCAAGAACAGCATGGCCGTCACAACGAAACTAATAACTTGCCCAAGATCTCGAGAATAAACCCCCAGCGAAGCCAGCACCCATGAAACACCCATCGTCAACAGTAACAACGGAAGTATAATTAAAGGGAAAAATAGGGCTGTCCACTGTAAGCCTCCGCTCAATATCAGCATAAGCAGCAGTAAAATCGCGACACTAACACAGGCATGAAACAAGCTATTTCCCAAAGCGATTAAAGGCAATATTTCCAAGGGAAATATCACTTTTTTCACATAATTCACATTACTAACAATTAAAGTTGGCGCTCTCGATACACACTCAGCAAACAGCGAATAAATAATCAAGCCCGCAAATAGAATGCCGGCAAATTCCATGTTATTCGTTACACCAGGCCATCGGGCTTTAAAAACCATACCGAATATAAAAGTATAAACAAGCAGCATGAGAACTGGATTGAAAAACGACCATAGCAACCCCATTACCGAGCCTTTATAGCGGCCGACCACCTCTCGCTTGCTCATTTGATAGATGAGCGACCTATTTCTTATGATACTTTTCACCATTTCTTTTGGTGAAGCTGAAAATAACTCCATACTATATAAGCACCCTACCAAAATGAGCTGAGAGTTATTGCCATGACAGCAAACAACTCCCTGA
>JAAGZL010000045.1 GCA_024206335.1 Gammaproteobacteria bacterium | reverse complement strand
GCCAGGGCAATGGGCAGCACCCCCTTGATTGGGCGCAGTTTTCCCGATAGTGCCAGTTCACCGGCAAACTCGTAGCCGTTACACTCCTGTTGCGGGATCTGTCCGGAGGCGGCAAGGATGCCCAGGGCGATAGGAAGGTCGAAGCGTCCCCCCTCTTTGGGCAGATCGGCCGGGGCCAGGTTGATGGTGATGCGACGGGTGGGAAACTCAAACTGTGAGTTAAGAATGGCGCCGCGCACCCGGTCCTTACTTTCACGGACCGCCATCTCAGGTAGGCCGACTATAGACAGGGCAGGGAGGCCGTTGGAGATGTGTACTTCCACCGTTACCAGTGGGGCGTCTATGCCATCACGGGCACGGCTATAGAGAACTGCTAGGGACATTGTTACCTTCCATGGTAATTGGTTTTTATCCTATACGGGATCTAGTCGCTATCGCCGCTCGACTCCAGCTCAGCAACAATCTTCTCCAACTGTTCCAGCTTTTCGCGCGTTCGAATCAGGACGGCGGTTTGCAGGTCGAACTCCTCACGTGTGACCAGCTCCAGGTGTGACAGCCCGGCCTCCAGGGCAGACCTCAGGTTTTTCTCCATATCTTCCTGAAGAAATTTGAGGCCGTTGGGTACGTTTTCAGATACCCGCTTTGCAATATCGTCTAATACTGTTTTATCAATCATGGCAGAAGGTTATCCCTGTCTCTGTTGCTTGTCCAGACCGCTGTAAGCACAAGAATGGTGCGTGCTGCTTCCACAGCTATTTCTCCAGGTCGTTTTTGGTGCGTGCCACCCTGCGCCAAAACGGTCGTACGTGCATAACTGCATGTTATTGCTGATAAATATTGTGCTGGCACGCTAGCTGCTTATATGTTGTTACAGATTTGGCGACAGGCATGTCCTGTTACATTCATAGATTTTATCTAGGGCTATTGAGACAACAAGGGGTTTGTAATGAAAGTTAAACCGTTGGTATTGGCAGCATATGTGATGCTGATAACCGTTCCTGGTATTGCCGGCGCAGAACACTCATTTAGCGCAAATGTTGCGCTAACTACAGATTACGTCTGGCGTGGTATCTCTCAGACCGATGAGGATCCAGCCATCCAGGGTGGTTTTGACTGGGAGCACAGCAGTGGTTTTTCCGCTGGTGTCTGGGGTTCCAATATCGATTTTGATAGTGACGCCAGCATGGAGCTGGATATCTACGCTGGCTATTCCACGGAGGTCAACGGTGTTGCTCTGAGTGTTGGGGCGATCTATTACAACTACCCAAGCGAGAGTGATCTGGATTTCTGGGAGCTGAATGCCGGTATCGGCTACGGGCCGTTCACTGCCATGGTCTCCTACACCGATGAGTTTGGTGAAGGAGCTGAAGAGGCAATCTACTATGAACTGGGTGCCGACTTTGATTTGCCGTTTGCCGGACTGGCGTTGGGAGTGCATGCCGGTTATTACGATATCGATTCTACAGATGGTAAGAGCTACAGCGACTGGAAGATTGCCCTGTCGAAACAGGTTGCTGGTTTCAGTCTTGAACTGGCCTACACAGATACCGACCTGAGTGAGAGCGAGTGTGGCGGAGATGTGTGTGATGGTCGTGCCATCTTTAGCGTTTCCAAGAGCTTCTGATCAGGTGGCATCCCCGGATTTGGGGGTGCTGACAATCGAAGGCATTTTCGGTTCGGGGTCGGGTTATGGTTCAGAACAGTTTTAGGAGAGAGATTTATGAAGATGGTTACGGCAATTATCAAGCCATTCAAGTTGGATGATGTCCGGGAGTCGCTGTCTGATATTGGGATATCCGGGGTTACGGTGACCGAGGTAAAAGGCTTTGGACGCCAGAAGGGGCATACCGAACTCTATCGTGGTGCCGAGTACGTGGTGGATTTTCTGCCCAAGATAAAGATGGATGTGGCGGTGGATGACAGCGTGGTGGATCAGGTTATCGATGCCATTACCAATGCCGCCAGAACCGGCAAGATCGGAGATGGCAAGATCTTCGTCTCCGGTCTGGATCAGGTAGTTCGTATTCGCACCAGTGAGACCGGGCCTGAGGCCCTGTGAAGATTGGTCAAAATTAGCTGACCACTCACTCCAGTAGCGGGCAAGGAGGCTCGATATGGAGGCCTTGAATCCAAGGGCTTTACGGTTAGTCATCTCTGGCGATGTTTCGGTGAATCAGGAAGCCCACCGGACCGCGCCCAGCTAGATCTCAACAGATAATTTCGGGGGACCGGGATCTCCCCAGAGGAGCGTTTGGCCTCAAGAAACTCAAATATCCTAATTTGGAGGGTAAGAAAGTGGAAGATATTCTTAATCTTAGATATGCACTGGATACGTTTTACTTCCTGATGTCCGGTGCGCTGGTAATGTGGATGGCGGCAGGTTTTGCCATGCTGGAGGCGGGCCTGGTTCGAGCCAAAAATACGGCCGAGATCCTGACCAAAAACGTCTCCCTGTTTGCCATTGCCTGTGTCATGTACATGCTGACCGGCTACGGCATCATGTATCCGGAGGGTGGCAATGGCATTATCCCGGCGCTGGATTTCTCTTTCATGTTTGGTGGAGATAACGATCCGGCAGCGGTGCTCAAGCAGGATCCGGCTACCTGGTATAAAGGTGATTACTACTCAAAAATGTCAGACTTCTTTTTCCAGGTGGTATTTGTCGCCACCGCCATGTCCATCGTATCCGGTGCTGTGGCAGAGCGTATGAAGCTGTGGAGTTTTCTCGCTTTTGCTGTGGTGATGACCGGTTTTATCTACCCCATGCAGGGCTACTGGAAGTGGGGTGGAGGTTTCCTGGATGGACTCGGCTTCAACGATTTTGCCGGTTCCGGTGTGGTGCATCTATGTGGTGCGGCCGCGGCCTTGGCAGGTGTTATTCTGCTGGGAGCACGTAAGGGGAAATATGGTCCCAATGGCGAGGTTCGGGCCATCCCCGGTGCCAATATGCCAATGGCCACCCTGGGTACCTTTATCCTCTGGTTGGGCTGGTTCGGATTCAATGGCGGCTCAGAGCTGATCCTGTCCAACGTGGGTGAGGCCAATGCGGTGGCTGCGGTATTTGTTAACACCAATGCATCGGCAGCGGGTGGTGTTATCGCTGCCATGCTGATGGCTCGTGCCATATTCGGCAAGGCCGATCTGACCATGACCCTCAACGGCGCCCTGGCCGGACTGGTTGCCATCACCGCTGAGCCACTGGCCCCCAGCCCGTTGCTGGCCACGGTAGTGGGGATGGTCGGAGGTGTGCTGGTGGTGTTGGCCATTATCACCCTGGATAAGCTGAAGTTGGATGATCCGGTTGGTGCCATCTCGGTTCACGGTGTGGTGGGTATATGGGGGTTGCTGGCGGTTCCTATCTCCAATGCCGATGCTACCCTGTCTGCTCAGATTATCGGCCTGCTGGTAATCTTTGGCTGGACCTTCGTGGCCAGTATGGTGGTCTGGTTTACCCTGAAGACCACGGTTGGAATCAGGGTGTCAGCAGAGGAAGAGTATGAGGGTGTGGATATCGGTGAATGCGGACTTGAGGCCTATCCCGAGTTTGTGGGATCACGTGGATCTGCCCGCTAGATCGCACCATCTATAGTGGTTTGGAACGGGCGCTTCGGCGCCCGTTTTCTCTTCATGGGCTCATCGGTTATGGCGTTAAAAAATTACCACTGGTGTAATGGGGTCCACTAGTCTGTACCTAATCATCATCGTCATGGTCATGTTTGCGACGCCGGTAATTTTGGCGTCCATCGCTCTTTCCACCCAGCTTCATTCGCTTTGTACGCCATAGATATTTGGCTTCGTCCTCATCACCGCTACGATGACACTCTACGCAGATCTCGTAGTCGTAGATCCCTTCCTCCACATGCTCCTCACGAATCTTGGAGCGGGAGTGCTCATGGCAGCCGTAGCAGGTATAGGTGCTGTAGTCGTTTTCGATGTGGCAGCTCTTGCACTCCGTCCTATGGTGCTTATCAAAACGGAAGTACTTTTTATGCTCGAAGGTCGCCGGGGTCCAGCGCTCCTGGGTGTGGCATGAGTTGCAATTGCCCTCGATCTTCTGGTGCAGGGGGTCACCCGGGTTAACATGACAACCGTCACACTGTTTGTTCACATTCGGCTGAAGCAGTTGATGGGAAAACTGGCCTATGGGTCGGAATGCCTGTACCCCCTTGTGATCGCTGTGGCAGGCCACACAGTCCTCTTCGATCAACTCTTGGTGAAAGGCAACGTTCTTATCCTCTCTATCTATGGCCAAGCCCTTGGTGGTCTTGATGCCAATCTCTTCTGTTTTGTGGCAGGCAATGCACTTGCCGGATCTGCTGCCGATAAAAGGGGTGTGGCAGGCAAAGCAATCCTCAGCAAGTTCGGCGTGGGCTGCAATGGGTTTTCCCGGGCTGATCATCAGGTGGGGGTAAAGTATTGCCAACAGGACCAGGGCGGCCAGATTAACCGCAACAATAAGGGTGATAGTCTTGTGTTTCATTTCCATTGCCAGAACAGGAGGACAGTTAGAATGTGGGTGATGCCGAGCACAGCAAATGCCAGTGTGATTGGCAGGTGCACCGCACGCCATTTTTTCATCAGATCAAAGGTGGTGGCGTCCAAGAACAATCTCTTTTCAATCGCGGCACCAGATAGGCCTTGCTGTGAATAGAACTCCTTCTTTTCAGCCAGGAAACGGCGTGAGCGATCTAGTAGATATTTGCCGGTCATGCCGCTGATGATATTTACCAGCATGGCAATCAGGGCCAGCCATGGCAGGATGGTGTAGATGTGGATGCCGGCATGCACCATGATCAGGAGTGCACCCATCCAGGTCATGGTTTCATGCAGGACGAGCAGGGTCTTCGGCTTGCCAAAGCGGATGACCTTGCGCTTGCGCATGGAGTAGAAGAATGACAGCAGAATCAAAATAACGCCCGGTATACCAAGCCAGCGCCCGATCCAGACCAGCTCGAACTGATGCAGCAGCGCGTCCGTGATGATGGTTGCCAGAATCAGCACGCCGAACATCACCAGAAAAGGCATTACTTCTTTGCGAATAAGTGATCGTTCCATGGTTGTTCTCTATGCGGCCAGTGTGAGGTTGCCCTGGGAGTTGATATGTATGGCCGGCAGCAGATATTGCTCTGCCTCGATATCTTGTGTCTTGGTGGAGGTGTCTTCCGGCCCGGTCTTTGGCCGTTTATGCTTCACATGTGCGGCAGGACCAAAGGACTCTTAATCGATGTCGTCGGAATCCACGCCCCACTCTTCCAGTCCAGGGACCAGGCTCTCCATTATCGGCTCTTGATAAAGAACATCTTTCGCCATATGTCACGTCCGTAGAGGGCATGGATGATTACCGCTCCAATATGGATCACCAGGTAGGCAGGTACCAGCGTTTCACCCACCTCGTGGATCTCTTCGACGAAATGAATTAACCCGCTCGAACGCCTGCCTGGTTCTAAGAAGAAGAACAAGATGCTGCCCGTTACTGCCATCCAGGCAAAGATAGCCAGGCCTGCTGCATTGATAAGTCCAGCAATGCCCTGATGGGCCGGGCGCCTTGGTTTTCTGTACAGGAATATAGACATCAGTCCATCACGGGCAAGCCGTAGTCGCTCCCTGGTGTAGGGCACCCAGTTTGAAAAACGTGTGCTGTCAGGCCCGACCAGGCCGTAGATGATCCGAAGCAGGATAAATAAGGAAATCCCCATGCCGAGCCATTGATGCAGGATATAACCGGAGTACTCCGCTTTTTTATAGTCGTCCGCACCGTCACCTGTAACATAAGCCGCCAAAGCAAAGATCATGATGCCTATATGAATAACCTTTGTCGGAACATCGATCTTGCCTCTGTTAAATGCAGTCCTTTTTTTATCCATTGAGCTATCTTCAGTCATAATGATTTGCGTATTGCTATGCATGTTTACACCTTGTGTACTTGCAGGATGTTATAGATGCCACCCAATGATTACTTTGTGATTGGGCTGTCTATGCGTCAATATCTTCAGGCCTGCCAGCAATTCGTTTCCTGCCAGATAACATCGCTGAAGCCAGGCCATGACTGCCAGATAATTCTGCTTTTACCACGGCGGCAATATGAATCAGGATAAGAAACATCAGAAGGTATGAAAGGTATAAATGAACAGTTCCAAATGGCTTTTTGAATGACTTCAGTGCCTTATATTTTTCTAGATTCACATCTGTTTTGTCATAGGGGCGTATCTGTGCGGAATCAGCTCCATCTTTTACTACATACTCGGCCGCTATGGTTCCGAACGGGGGAAAATAGATGTCGGTTCCAGCTCTTATCAGGCCAGTGACTGCCATAATCACCAATACCAAATAGATCGCCATGATGGATAATTTGCCGGCTGGATTGTGTCCGATAAACTGTTGTGGTGTACCTGTTTTTAGTGAATTCTTGTACGAAGATAGGCCTGCTAAAAAGTTCTTACCTGGGAAGATTGCTGGCCAACGTGCATGTTTGTTTCCAGCAAATCCCCAAACAACACGCCACAACAGGTTAAGAGTAAACACATAACCGATTACAATATGGAGCTGCTTTAAGGCGATCTTGGCTTCCATGCTTTGAATTCCCAACGCGCTCTTGTTCAGCATTATCAGCCCAATAAACATCAGCATCAGAATGGCAAACACATTAATCCAGTGAAACAGCCGTGTAGGCAGGTCCCAGACCCTATACTCTTTTACACTTAATTCATTCATGGAAATCGCCTCATGTAACGGCTGAAAATTAGCCCTGTCGTATCCCTGGAAAGCACCCCATCTTAAATGAGGTGCTGGTTATGAATGGGCTCTGTTATGCAATACAGAACCGATATGCCTCACTGGAATTTTTGCTGCCAGTGCAATGCCTGTCCCGCAGCAAACTCATCCGGTGTCACCTTGCCGTTGCCGTCACCATCAATATCTGAAAACTGCTGCATATTGCTCAAGCCGCGCATCTGATAGCCTTGTTTGGCGCGCTCACTGACCCGTCTGCCCCGGGCCTCAATAAATTCGTCTTCAACCAGAACGCCATCACTATTAAGATCGAAGTCGGAGAAGGTTGGCGTATTTCGCCCCATGCCTCGACCCGAACCCATGCCTGCTCCACGACCCATACCTGCTCCACGCCCCTTGCCTCGACCTGAACCCATACCAGCTCCTCTCACAGTGCGGCGCTTCTGCATGTTGGCCTGCTGGCCTGCTGTCAGTTCCTCCGGGCTTAGCTTGCAGTCACCATCTGCATCGAACTCGGCAAAAGAGGGTGCGTTGGGTGCGTTGCGCATGGGGCGGCCTGTGGTTGCACGGGCATCCCTACGCTGGGATTGAACCTGGTTAAATTCCTGGGGGGTGATGGAGCCGTTACCATCGCTATCATAGGTGGAAAAAGATATTGGTCCACGCTCTGTGATCTCAGCCGCCTGGAGAGAAAATGCCATAACTGCCCCTGCCATGAGTGCAAGTGTGATTGCCTTGGTTAATGTCTTCATCATGCTGCTCCTGTTTATCCTGTGATCTTGGCCGCTACTCTCTAACTGGCCATACATCTATAAATGAATCTCCATGTTTCTGTCTCTCTGTCTGAAAGGATAGAGCTATAACCTGAAATCAAGCTGAAATATGTGGCTGTTTCCGGCCTTTTTGGGGATTTTGGCCAAAGTGCCTAGCTGTGGTTGATCGGTATAAGGTTAGGGGGATGCCCTGGTGGTTGGATGCAATAACTGCCTAGTGGGGAAGTACGATCCTGATCTGGAGGCCGCCAAGACTGGGTGAACGTTCAAGGTCCATTACACCGCCGTACAGCTTGACGATATCCTTGGTTATTGCCAGCCCCAGCCCGTGACCCTCTGTCATCTCATCCAGGCGAACGCCCCGTTGGGTGAGTAGATCCATATCTACGCTTGATAGTCCGCTACCATCATCCGCAATGATAATCTCTATCCCGTTATTCAGTGAGATGGCACAGGATACCTTCGAGGTGGCCCACTTGAAGGCGTTGTCCAGGAGGTTGCCCAGCAGCTCCAGCATGTCTTCCCTGTCACCAAAGGCGGGAACATCCGTTGCGATCTGGCAGTGGATCTCCACTGATCGTTCCTGGTGAATCTGCTGCAGCACCTCTACCAGGTAGGGGATCTCTTTATGCGGATTGAAGCGCTGACTGGGCACTCCCTTTCCCGCCAGACGGGCTCGCTTGAGTTCACGTTCCATCAGTTGGCGAATACGTTCCGCCTGGATCCTGGCCTCATCGCGTCGCCGGTCATCCTGAAGGTTATCTTCGTTGTCGAAGTATTGAATGAGAAGATGAAGCGGTCCCTTGAGGACATGGGTGAGATTGCCCAGTGCGTTGCGGGAGCGTTCGAGACGCTGCTCCAGTAGTTGCAACAGATGGTTGAACTCCTGGACCAACGGCATGATTTCCGATGGGACATCCTCTGACAGCTCGCCGGTCTCTCCCTGTGCCAGGCGTCGGATATCTTTCTGCACCGGCTCCAGCCGTCGGAATGAGCGCCGTACCACCATACGTTGCACCAGCAGCAGTCCCAACATCCCGCCCAACGCAAGCAGGGCAAGATTGCGCTTGAACTGGTCTCGATGCCCCATGATGGGATTCAGGTCCTCAGCCACTGCCAGGGTGATTGTCTGCCCCCGTTTTTGAAAACCCTCTGCCCATATCAACAGTGACTGCCCGGAAGGCCCGGCTGTATGCATCCGCCGGCTCTCACCCGAGGCGAGTTTTGGAATGGTCAGGGTATGGTCCCATAGTGAACGCGAGTTGAACTCCCTACCGTCGTCCAGCCGGATAATATAGTAGTGTCCTGACAGTGGCTGGTGATAGATCTGGCTGATCCGGTTTTTTCGCACCCGTGTATGGTTGGAATCAAGGTCCAGTGCGGCCAGCAGGCTTTCTGCATCATGCTCCAGGCGCGATACAACAAAATCCTCGGTGAGGCCATGTATGGATCGGTTGCCCACCACCCACAATATTCCCATGAGCACTACCAGGCTTAATGCCAGGCCCAGTTGCAGACGGCGTTCCAGGGAGTTCATCTACCCTCCACCATAAAGATATAGCCCTGACCACGTCGGGTGATGATCCGTTCCTTGCCCAGCTTGTCCCTTAGACGGGCCACATAGACTTCGATCAGATTACTGTCTCGGTCAAAATCCTGTTCATAGACATGTTCGGTCAGCCTGGTCTTGGAGAGGATGCTGCCGGGATGGAGCATGAAATAGCGTAGCAGACGAAATTCGGTGCCGGTCAGACTGACGCTCTCTCCACCGGGCAGGCTTACCTGTTGACGCTCTTCATCCAGTTCCAGGCCGCCACTCTGTAGCATCTGTCCCGGCATATCATGGCTGCGGCGCACCAGGGCCTGTAGGCGTACAACCAACTCCTCTATGTGGAATGGTTTACCCAGATAGTCGTCGGCCCCGGCCTTGAATCCATCCACCCGCTCATGCCAGGCATCACGGGCCGTGAGGATGAGGACCGGAACCCGGTTTTTCTTCTGCCGCCAGTTTCCAAGTACTTCAAGCCCTGAACGCTGGGGCAACCCAAGATCGAGGATGACAACGTCGTAGGGTTCCTGGTCACCCATGAATTCCGCATCCACGCCGTTACCTGCCAGATCCACGGCAAAACCCTGTCGTTCCAGATCTGTCTGGAGTGATTCAGCCAATAGCCTGTCATCCTCCACCAGCAGCAGACGCACAGATTACTTCCCCCGTTCTGTCTGGATAAGCTCTCCGGTCATGGCGTCAAACTCCATCTCTCGTACCACCCCGGTAGCATCCAGTAGCTCGATTTCATAGATATAGCGGCCATTCTCCTGCTCAAACTCTACCTCCAGGATACGCCCCGTGTACTGTTTTTTCACGGACTCAATTATGGCCTCAAGGGGCTGGATCGACCCCGCATCCAGCAAACGACGGGCCTCTGTATGATCATCGCCGGCGATTGCAGCATTGACCAGTATGGTCAAACTGGCGATCAGTGGAAAGAGCAGTAACTTTCTTGCCATCATGTTTTTTCCCTTTATCAATTGCCTGATCCAACATTAGCCCGTCAAGCTGAAACCAAACTGAATTTAGGAACAGAGACGTTTCCTGGCTATTTTTTTCAGTGACCCGGTGTTTGTTGCGGGATAATCTTTTATCATATGGGTCAACAAAACTATTGAACTCTAAACTTTTATGCAATCGAGTGATCAGGAAAAAACAATCTGTCCTGTAGGCGAGCCCAACTGCGGGTTGGTCGATGAGCTGGTCGCCTTGCGCCAGAGTAGTAGTGAGCTGAAGCAGCTGGTGCATACCGATACCCTGACCGGGCTGTTCAACTACCGGCACTTCGCCCTGGTACTGGAACAAGAGCTGGAGCGAACCCGCCGCAGCGGACAACCCACATCGCTGATCATGATCGATCTGGACCATTTCAAGCAGATCAATGACACCTGGGGGCATGAATCCGGAAACCTGGTACTGCGCCAGACCGCCGACCGGATCAAGCAGACCCTGCGTAAGATTGATATCCCCTGTCGCTATGGTGGTGAGGAGTTTGCCATCATCCTGCCGGGCACCAATCTGCCACTGGCGGTGAGTGTGGCCAATCGTCTGCGGGAATCCATTATGTCCAACAGTGTAGATCTGGGGGATGAGCAGATCGAATATACCGCCAGCATGGGGGTGGACGCCTATGTCATGGGTGGTGCAGTTGCCGCTGAAGATTTTGTCAAACAGGTTGATGAACAATTGTATCGTGCCAAGGATGAGGGCAGAAACCGGGTGTGTCACAAACCCTACGATTATCTCAAACCGGATACCGAGGTCAGTGTGGATGAGAAACGTGCCCTGTTCGAGTAGCCACCGGCTGCAACTTCTGCTGATGGTCATGCTGTTGGCAACCAGTGCGTCTGCCGGTATCTATCGTTGGGTGGATGAGAGTGGGCAGGTCCACTTTGGCGCCCGTCCGCCGGCAGCCGCCAATGATAGCAGTGAGGTGGTGATCCGCAACCAGGCACCCACCTCAGAGCCGGAGCCAGTGGATAGAAAACAGGCCCGGGACCGATATCTGGAACAGCGCCAACGCGAGCGCGCCGAGAAGCGAGAAACAGCGGCAAAGCAGCGCCAGGAGAAGGCGCAGCGGGAGAAGAGATGTCGCTATGCCAGAAACCTGCTGCAGGAGTACCAGGAGTCTGGGGTGCTGTATGATCGGCTGCCCAACAATGAGAAGCGTTATCTGACTAACCAGGAGCGGGAGCAAACGATTGCCAAGGCACGCCGGGAAGTGGACAGGTGGTGCAAGTGACAACCAACCGGATCTGATCAATGACAGCAAATAGCCCCTTCATCCTGGTGGATGGCTCCTCCTACCTGTTTCGCGCCTACCATGCCCTGCCGCCCCTGACCAACTCCAGGGGAGAACCCACCGGCGCCATCGTGGGGGTGTTGAACATGCTCAAACGTCTGCTTGATGAGTACCAGCCGGAATATCTGGCGGTGGTGTTCGATGCCCCGGGCGGCAGCTTTCGCAATCAGATCTACAGCGAGTACAAGGCCAACCGTCCCCCCATGCCGGATGATCTGCGGGATCAGATCCAGCCCCTGCATGAAATCATCCAGGCCATGGGACTGCCCCTGCTCATAGAGAAGGGGGTGGAGGCGGATGATGTGATCGGCACCCTGGCACGGCAGGCCCAGCAGCACGGTTTGGATACCCTGATCTCCACCAGCGACAAGGACATGGCCCAGCTGGTGAATCAGCAGGTGACCCTGATCAACACCATGTCGGACAAGATCACCGATCGGGACGGGGTGGTGGAGAAGTTTGGTGTAACCCCGGAGCAGATCATCGACTACCTGGCTCTGGTGGGGGATACATCTGACAACATCCCTGGGGTCCCCAAGTGCGGCCCCAAGACCGCTGCCAAATGGCTGGGGCAGTACGGCGATCTGGATAACCTGATGAGCCATGCCGATGAGATCAAGGGCAAGGTGGGGGAGTATCTGCATGACAGCCTGGAACAGCTGCCCCTGGCGCGGGAGCTGACCACCATCAAACTAGATGTGGAGCTAGCGCAAGAAGTACCACAGCTGAAGCCAGGCCAGATAGACGTAGAGGCGCTGCAACACCACTACACCAGATTAGAGTCCAAACGCCTGCTGGACACCCTGGGTGATGCGGTTGAACCAGAGCCAGAGCCGGAGAACCCGGAACCGGTGGTGGGGGAGTACCAGACCATCCTGGACCAGGAGGCCTTCGAGGCCTGGGTGCAGCGTCTGGAGCAGTCAGAGCTGTTCGCCTTTGATACCGAGACCAACAGCCTGGACTACATGCAGGCCGAGCTGGTTGGACTCTCCTTTGCTATTGAGTCGGGTGAAGCGGCCTATGTACCGGTGGCGCATAACTATCCTGGGGCGCCACAACAGCTGGACCGTGGCCAGGTGCTGGGGCGCCTTAAACCCCTGCTGGAAGATGCAGCCAAGGCCAAGGTGGGGCAGAACCTCAAATATGACATGAGTGTGCTGGCCCGCTACGGGATTGAGATGCGTGGGATCAGGTTCGATACCATGCTGGAGTCCTATGTGTTGAACTCCACCGGCTCACGCCACGATATGGACTCTCTCTCCATCAACTATTTGGGGCATGCCACCATCAAGTATGAAGAGGTGGCAGGCAAGGGCGCCAAGCAGATCACCTTTGATCAGGTGCCATTGGAGCAGGCCGCACCCTATGCCGCGGAGGATGCAGATATCACCCTGCGTCTGCACCAGCGGCTGTGGCCAGCCCTGGAGCAGGAGCCAGGATTGGCCGGTCTGTTGCAGGATATGGAAATGCCTCTGGTGCCGGTACTATCGCGCATGGAGCGCAGTGGGGTGCTGGTGGATAGCGATATGCTGAAACAGCAGAGCCAGCGTTTTGCCGAGAAACTGCATGAACTGGAACAGCGGGCCTACGCCATTGCCGGGCGGCCCTTCAATCTGGGTTCTCCCAAGCAGATCGGTGCCATATTCTTCGATGAGCTGGAGATGCCGGTCATCTCCAAGACCCCCAAGGGCGCGCCCTCTACCGCAGAATCGGTACTGCAGGAGCTGGCAGAGCAGGAGTTTGAACTGCCGGCGGTGATCCTGGAGCATCGCGGGCTGAGCAAGCTCAAGTCCACCTATACCGACAAGCTGCCGCAGATGGTAGACCGTGACACCGGACGCATCCACACCTCCTATCATCAAGCGGTGGCCGCCACTGGCAGGCTCTCATCATCATCCCCCAACCTGCAGAATATACCCATCCGCAGCAGTGAGGGCAGATTGATCCGCCAGGCCTTTATCCCGGCGGAGGGTTGTCGCATGGTGGCTGCCGACTACTCGCAGATCGAGCTGCGCATCATGGCCCATCTGTCTGAGGATGAGGGGTTGCTGAGTGCATTTGCCCAGGGTGCCGACATCCACCGGGCCACCGCCGCAGAGGTGTTTGGGCAGGAATTGGATGCGGTCACCGATGACCAGCGCCGCTCCGCCAAGGCGATCAATTTTGGACTGATCTATGGCATGTCCGCCTTCGGGCTAGCGAAACAGCTCAAGGTAGAGCGGAGTGCTGCTCAAAACTTCATAGACCTCTATTTTGACCGCTATCCAGGGGTGTTGGAGTTTATGGACCGCACCCGGAAAGAGGCCAGTGAACATGGCTATGTAGAGACGGTATTTGGTCGCCGTCTCTACCTGTCTGAAATCAACGCCAGGAACCAACAGCGCCGAGCCGCAGCCGAACGTACCGCCATCAATGCCCCAATGCAGGGCACGGCATCAGACATTATCAAGCGTGCTATGCTGGATGTGGATCACTGGATTGAGTCAAAACACCCGCCGGTGCGGATGATTATGCAGGTGCATGATGAGTTGGTGTTTGAGGTGCAGCAGGATCAGCTGGAGGCCGTCTGTATGCGTATCCGTGACTATATGGAGCATGCCGCAGAGCTGAAGGTGCCGCTGCTGGTTGATGTGGGTGTGGGAGACAACTGGGATGAGGCTCACTAGGTCAGAAGCGGAGTGGTTGTTGATATGGGTTAATATGGTTTCTCATATTGTGGTACTTGTTTATACCGCACTCTTAAAGCTATGAACCTAAACCGTTAGCATGACTGGGTAAGAACAGCATGGATTTTGAATGGGTTGCTATTGCGCTGGGTGATGTTGCCTGGATATCTCTGGCCTTTGTGCTGGGTTTTCTGGTGAGACTCATTGGCCTACCGCCATTGGTTGGTTTTCTGGCAACCGGATTTGTGCTCAATTACCTGGGTATCGCTAGCGGTGAGATGTTGCAGAAGCTTGCCGATCTCGGTATCACGCTGCTGCTGTTTACCGTTGGTCTGAAGCTGAAACTAAAGGTATTGGCAAAGCCGCAGGTGTGGGCGGTTACCGCACTGCACATCTCAATTACTATTGGCCTGTTTGGAACGGCCATATTTGGTCTGGCCCTAATTGGTACACCACTCTTTTCCGGTCTGGATCTCAAGCTCTCGCTAATGCTGGCCTTTGCCTTGAGCTTCTCCAGCACCGTCTTCGTAGTTAAGGCGTTAGAGGATAAGGGGGAGATGAAGTCCCTGCATGGACGGATTGCTGTAGGTATCCTGGTAATGCAGGATCTGGCAGCAGTCGTCTTTTTGGCCGCGTCCACCGGGAAGGTCCCTTCGCTCTGGGCACTACTGCTATTTCTACTCATTCCGTTACGCCCCCTGTTTCACCATCTATTGCAAAAATCAGGTCATGGTGAGTTGCTGATCCTGTATGGTCTGGTCCTGGCCCTAGGGGGGGCTGAAATATTTGAGCTGGGTGGGGTGAAGGATGATCTGGGGGCCCTGATTATGGGATTGCTTATCTCAACCCACCCCAAATCAGCCGAGATGGCAAAGGCCATGCTTGGTTTTAAGGACCTGTTTCTGGTGGGCTTTTTTCTTTCCATTGGCATGTCAGGGCAACTATCGCCGGAGGCGTTACTTATTGGATTGTTACTTGTACCCTTTATCTTCGTAAAATCAACACTCTTTTTTGCCCTGATGACCCGTTTCAGTCTGCGGGCGCGCACCTCCCTGTTGGCAACGCTGAATCTGACCAACTACAGCGAGTTTGGCCTGATCGTTGCTGCAATCGGTGTTGCAAATGGATGGATGGATGCTGAATGGCTGGTAGTTATTGCCATCGCCCTCTCACTATCCTTTGTTGTTGCAGCACCACTGAACAGCAAGGATGACAGAATCTACAGCATTTTTAGAAAGTTTTTACAGCAATTCCAACGCAAGGAACGGCTTCCAGGGGACATGTTGCTGGACACCCTTGGTGCAACTATTGCAGTCTTTGGAATGGGCAGGGTAGGCAGTGGTGCCTACGATAAGATGCGCGAACTCCATGGTGAAACGGTGGTCGGTATCGACTTTGATACCGAATCGATCATAAGACACCGATCGGAGGGGCGTAACGTTCTGCTGGGCGATCCAAGCGATGCTGATTTTTGGAATAAGATAAAGCAGGATCACAATATAGTGCTCGTAATGTTAGCGCTACCAAATCTGCAGGCCAACCTGGACACCTTGGAGCAGCTGCGGGAGATCTCATTCCCCGGCCGCGTTGCGGCGACGGCAAGATATCCGGATGAGGAAGAACCACTGCGTCAGTCAGGTGCCACTGCTGTATTCAATATCTATACCGAAGCAGGTGTAGGATTTGCCGATCATGTGGCGGGCCAGTAGTGTGGCTCCCTTCGATCCAGCCCTTACTTTCTGCATGGCCCACTAGTAGGATGTATGGATGAGAAAAACGATTAAAAAAGGGTATGTCGCCCCGTGGGAAAAGGCCTTTGACCGGGTATTAACCCCCCTGGAAGAGTTTATCCACCGGCAGACCACCAGTGGCGTCCTGCTTATGCTATGTGCGATTGCCGCACTCTATCTTGCCAACAGCCAGTGGAGCGAGGCCTATTGGCACCTGCTGGAGATGCCATTTGCAGTTGGTCTGCCGGGCTTTCAGCTATCCAAATCACTGGATCAATGATGGTCTGATGGCAGTATTTTTTTTCGTTGTTGGGTTGGAGCTCAAGCGTGAAATCCTGGTGGGTGAACTGGCCGACCCAAAGCAGGCTATGTTTCCGATAATTGCTGCTATTGGCGGTATGGTGGTGCCGGTTCTTATATATGTAAGCATCAACCCGTCAGGGCATACCCTGGATGGCTGGGGGGTTCCCATGGCAACTGACATTGCCTTTGCCCTGGGTGTCCTGGCATTGCTGGGTAAACGGGCGCCCAAAAACCTGCTTACATTTCTGGTGGCCTTGGCAATTGTTGATGACCTGGGAGCCGTCACAGTAATTGCGTTGTTCTACACGGAAACAATAAACATCCAGGCACTGATGGTTGTGGTGATCATGATGGGGCTGCTGGTGGCATTGAATCTGGGGGGGGATTCGTCGTCCTTTGCCTTATATACTGTTTGGTGTGGTGCTCTGGACAGCCATGCTGAAGAGTGGTGTCCATGCAACCCTCGCCGGCATCTTTTTGGCGTTCACTATCCCCATGCGCCCGAAGTATGACCCGGATCAGTTCCTGTCGCAGATTAATGAGATGATTGGGCAGATCAAACTTGCCTACCGGCGTGAAAAAAATATTGTGAAAAATGATGAGCTACGTTCCCGCGTTCACGCCCTGGGAGAGGGTGTGCTGTTGGTGCAGGCTCCGGCACAGATCCTGGAGCGCAGGATGCATCTGCCATCCGCCTACCTGGTTATACCGATATTTTCTTTGGCCAATGCCGGAATTCCTATTGATTGGTCCACTTTCGGTGATGTTATGCTGCACCCGGTCTCGGCGGGCATCGCGGCCGGTCTCGTAGGTGGAAAGCTGATCGGTATTGCCGGTTTCTCCTGGCTTGCCGTAAAGTTTGGTCTGACCTCTCTTCCCCATGGTTTGAACTTTAAGCATATTGTTGGTGTTGGGTTTATGGGGGGGATTGGTTTTACCATGTCGATATTTATTGCGGAACTGGGGTTTGCCCACCATGCTGAGGATCTATTGATGGCCAAAACCGGGATTCTTCTGGCCTCTGCCCTGGCCGGGATTTCGGGTTTTCTCTGGTTATACTTTACCTCTGAAAAAAATGGGTAACAACGCTATCAATAGTCCCTATGTTGGAAGTGGATCATTGGATTGAGCAGAGGGCTCACTAGGGCATATATATTCTGAACATATATCCTGTGGCTTCTCGACTAAAGCCTCAATGGTTAAATCAACGGTACATGGCCCTGTTACAAGGGCTGACACTGCCACGCTTTGGTATGGCCAGTTTTTTATTAGACCTTAATCTGTGTTGCTGGGAGATTGATTGGTTGGCAGGTTACCAAACTGTGCAAGCCAATCTAACGCATCCTGTTCGTTATCAAAGGATTTTACTCGAGCATCTTTCATGTAGGTCTGTTTGGCAATCTTGGTGAGGATAGTATCTTTCTGATTGCGATCTACGAAGGCCATCGCCTTGATTCTTGTTTTTGCTTCCTGGCGGAGGGCAATCAGAACCAATATGGAAAGGGTGTAAGAGCCTTCACGGACCAGTAGAACCGGGACAGGGGCATGGTATTGATCCATGAACTCAAGGATAGGCGGGATATCGTCTTTTGTGATTTCACCGTCGGTGAAAATGGAAAATTTTAGATGGGTTCCGTCTACTGTCTGTAGGGTAAATTTCTCGGTTTCCAGGATTTCCATAATCTTGGAGTATAGCCCATGCGGTCGGCTAATTCTGGCTTTGAGTAGCTGGGGTGAGAGCAGAATTGGGTGATACCGCCCCTGGTATTGATTCAAAAAGGCGTTTTACAAACAGAAATAGTGTCAATATTTCTGCTTCTGGGCGGTGATTATGTAAATACGGTGGAACTTTTCTACAGGCAGGCAGTCGTAGGAATATGCGCTGAGAAGCGCCGGGCCATCTTTCCCCAGATGGTCCGTATGCCCGGCCTCCCCGGCTGGGCGATCTGATCCCGGTCACCTTCCCTCCCCTTTAGTGACCGGGGTCTTCTTTTTTTCAGCCCAGAAAAACATCTAGTTAAGTCAATGGGATTGAGATGCCCGGGGGGTGGGGTTAAGGGTTTGTATCCAATTCAAACCACTCATCCAGGAGCAGATGGGCCTGGTCAATTCCCTGACGTTTAAGGGCGGAAAACAGCTGTACGCTTACACCCTCCCCAAATTGGGAGATCTCCCGCTGGACCCTCTGCAGACTGTTGGCTGCCGCACCTCGGCCCAGTTTGTCGGCCTTGGTGAGCAGAATATGGACCGGGCGTCCAATCTGGTGACTCCACTCCAGCATCTGACGGTCAAACTCCTTCAATGGATGCCGCACATCCATCAACAGGATCACCCCGCGCAGGGAGAGGCGATTCTCCAGGTACTCTGCCAGGGCGCCCTGCCACTGAAGCTTTACCTTCTCTGACACCTTGGCAAAGCCGTATCCTGGTAGATCTACTAGGCGTCTCTGTTCATCCACTGAGAAGAAGTTCAGCAGTTGGGTACGGCCGGGGGTCTTGCTGGTGCGGGCCAGGGCCTTCTGTTGGCACAGGGTGTTGAGGGCGCTGGACTTACCGGCGTTGGAGCGCCCAGCGAAGGCAATCTCCAGGCCGTCATCCGGTGGGGTCTGGGAAAGTTTGGCGGCACTGATGAGGAATTTGGCCTGGTGGTAGATGGGGTTCATGGCTGCTGATAGTCCTGAGTCATCAAGGTTAGGCATCAATTCAAAATAATGTAGGTCTTGATGGTAAAGGGGGAATTGACTCCGGCCCCTCAAAAAAATTTCTCTACGTCTTTGCGCGAGCGGCGGTACTACTTTTCCCGAATCCAATGACCAGATTTACCGCCTGATTTCTCCATCAGTCGCACCTGCTCTATGCACATGCCACGGTCCACCGCCTTACACATGTCGTAAATGGTGAGCAGGGCTACCTGGGTGGCGCACAGGGCCTCCATCTCAACACCGGTCTGTCCCATGGATTTTACGGTGGAGCGGCACTTGACGCTGGATGTGGCTGGGTCTGTCTCCAGATCCACATTGACGTTGGTGATGCTCAGTGGGTGGCACAGTGGGACCAGGTCCGAGGTCTTTTTTGCCGCCATGATTCCAGCTACCCGGGCTATGCCTAGTACATCCCCCTTTTTGTGGCTGCCCTGCATGATCAGATCCAAGGTGCTGGATTGCATACGGATGAGGCCTTCGGTTACTGCGACTCTTTCGGTGCTCTCCTTGGCGCCTACGTCTACCATGTAGGCCTCACCGAATTGATTGAAGTGGGTAAGTTTGCTCATTGTTGTTTGTTGTCCTGAATCTACTGGTGGTTGTTCCGGTCTGGTCAGTAGGCTGGCTGACTGTACTCATCTACGGTGGAGTCAGATGCGTCTTTTTCTATGCTCTTGGAGATTTCAAATCTCTCCGCCTCCATGGTCTCCAGGTCTAGCATTACATAGGTGGCAGGGGCACTGCCAACGCCGCCTATGGTGCCCGGGTTGAGCATGGGGGTATGTCCGCCTTTAATATTCGGTACGGATTCTTGCTTGAAATTGTGGGTGTGACCACAACATACCAGATCCCACTCCCCGGTGGTGGCCATGGCGTGGGCGTAGTGGGGGTAGTGGACCAGGAATATGCGCTTGCCGGCAAGGGTAAGTTTGGCGTCCATTCCGTGGTATTCGATGACATTGCCGGGTTTGCTTGCCATCTGCCCCAGGGTGAACAGATCGCCGGTGTTATTGCCATGAATCGCATGCACCGGCAGTCCGTATTTATTCATACACTTCATGGTGCTGGGGGCCACCACATCGCCGCAGTGCAGTATCGCCTCGGCGCCACGCTCTTTGGCTTCTGCCACTGCTGTGTCCAGGAGCGGGATGTGGTCATGGCTGTCGGATAATATGCAAATCTTCATCTGTTTGAGTAACCAGGCGCATTGGCGCCAATCTGTGGTTGGTCCTGTAACAGGACTGACTGTTGGGAGTGGGGATTATACTAGTGTCTACCAGGATATGGTGCTTTTTTTCTTATGCCCCTATGCTGGATGCGGGGATGAACATGGAGGTGGTATGACAGGGTATTCTGGGTGGGCCTGGATCTTCCAGACCCACCCAGACAGATTGATATTTCACTAGAAGTTGGGTTTTTCCGGGGCATTTTTGAACATTTCGATACTGTCCAATATCTCTTGTTTGGCCTCGTCCATGCCGTACCAGCCATCGACTCTGACCCACTTGCCTTCATCCAGGTCCTTGTAGTGCTCAAAGAAGTGGGCGATCTGCTCCAGTGTGATTTCAGGCACATCTCGGAAATCACGCACCTTGCGGTAGTGTTTGGACATCCGGTCCAGTGGAACAGCCAGGATCTTGGCATCATCGCCCGACTCATCGGTCATCTTGAGGACCCCAATAGGGCGGCACTGAATGACCGAGCCCGGGATCAGAGCGTAGGTGGTCAGTACCAGCACGTCCACCGGGTCGCCGTCATTGGACAAGGTGTGTGGCACATAGCCGTAGTTGCAGGGGTAGTGCATGGCGGTATTCATGAACCTGTCGACAAACATGGCCCCGGTCTCCTTGTCCAGTTCATATTTGACCGGTTCAGCGTGGGCCGGGATCTCGATGATCACGTTAATTTCATTGGGGGTATTATTGCCTTCAGTGACTTTTTCTAGGTTCATTCTCTAATCTCGTAAAAAATATGAAGGCCGGTAATTAGCCTGCCTTCATGCTGTAATTGAGTGGTATTTAGTACCGGGTTGCAGTAGGAGTATAACTCCTGCCGCGCACCGGTACTAAGTTAAATGACCTCCGGCATAGCCGGAGGCTTATTGGATGACGCCCTCAAAGGGCTCAAGTAAGTGCCCAAGGCGCTAATATTGTCCAAACCGCAATTGATCTTGCCGTTCATCCGCTTTTTCTTGGCTTCGGATATATTCAATCACCATATCCTCATCAAGACCTACCGTCGACACAAAATATCCTCTTGCCCAGAAATGCTCG
>JAAGZL010000594.1 GCA_024206335.1 Gammaproteobacteria bacterium | reverse complement strand
CTCCGGAGTATGTTGTTACTGAGTAGAAAGGCTTGTAGGATGACACTTTTTCGGCGTCAAAATGTCAAAGCTCACCGTTTTTAGGGCGAAAAACGTCAAAATCATGCGAATCTTGAGCATTTACTCAAAAAGTACAGGACTAATTGCCAAGCCATTTTACATACATATTCCTTATGTCATGATGGGTAACTGATTAGATTTTCAGCCCTGAATATCAAAAACTGAATTTCTGAGATTTTTTTAAAAACGCGTTTTTTGAAATTTTCTCGTATCTTGCACGTTAACTCAAAAAGTTATGAACCGATCATCAAGTGAGTTTATAGGCACATTCTGCATGCCATGGTGGGTTACTGATTAGATTTTCAGCCCCGAATATCAAAAACTGAATTTCTGAGAATTTTTTAAAAACGCGTTTTTTGAAATTTTCTCGTATCTCGCATGTTAACCCGAAAAATGATTGACTGATCATCAAGTGAGCTTACATGCATATTCTGCATGCCATCGTGGGTTAACTATTTTATTTTCAGCCCCCTATATCAAAAATTGAATTTCTGAGTGTTTTGTCTGTGTATGTACTATGTTCTGCTCACTT
>JAAGZL010000593.1 GCA_024206335.1 Gammaproteobacteria bacterium | reverse complement strand
TAAACGTAAAGGCATCTGGCATATCGACAAACAGATCTACGGGCGCCGTATTTGCCAGAGCACTGGATCAGCTGAACTTGAAAAAGCAGAAGCGTTCCTCGCCAAAATCGTTGAAGACCAAAGGCAAGCAACAATCTTTGGAGTAAGACCGAAACGAACATTTGAACAAGCAGCTGCAAAGTATGTTCTGGAAAACCAGCACAAGCGCAGCCTGCATAGTGACATCGACCGGCTTAAACTATTAATGCCCTGGTTTGGTGGCCACTATATTGATCAAATCCATATCGGAACCTTACAACCCTGGATTGATTTCCGGCGCAAACAGGGCAGAAAGGCAAATACCATCAACCATGGGTTAAAGGTTGTCAGACAAATCCTGAATCTCGCCGCGAGCGAGTGGATGGATGAGAATGGATTGACTTGGTTGTTGGCGGCCCCAAAGATCAAACTGTTACCAGTCAAGGATATGCGGAAGCCTTATCCACTCAGCTGGGAAGAGCAAGACAGGTTGATAAAGGAGCTACCTAAGCATCTGGCACAGATGGCTTTATTTGCTGTTAATACTGGCTGCCGAGATAAGGAAATTTATAGTTTGCGCTGGGATTGGGAAGTGAAAATTCCGGAACTTGGTACTACAGCATTTATTGTTCCGGAAGAGTTTGTGAAAAATGGAGATGAGCGACTCGTTGTTCTGAACCAGATAGCTTTGTCAATTATTGAAGAACAGCGAGGTACGCATCGTACTCATGTCTTTCATTACAAGAACAAGCCTATTATTCGCATGCTCAATAGTGCCTGGTGCCGGGCACGAAAGATGGCTAACCTGAAACAGGTTCGTGTCCACGATTTGAAACACACCTTTGGCAGGCGGCTACGTGCTGCTGGAGTGAGTTTTGAAGATCGGCAGGACTTGTTAGGGCATAGATCAGGGCGTATCACAACGCATTACTCAGCAGCAGAGTTATCGAACCTGATTAAAGCCGCGAATACAGTGTGTGATAGAGGCGAAGGAAGGCCAGAGTTGGTTGTCTTGCGACGAGTAAATTACGGGTAAGTCCCACAAAACTCCCGCACGGTAATAAGTTCAACAAAGCAGGAATATTGTTAAGTTATTGATTTTAAATGGAAAAACTGGTGCCCAGGGGCGGAATCGAACCACCGACACGAGGATTTTCAGTCCTCTGCTCTACCGACTGAGCTACCTGGGCTTGGGATGCGGAATCGCGTATTAAATAGTCGGGCGGGCCTCTAGTCAAGTTTGTTGATC
>JAAGZL010000592.1 GCA_024206335.1 Gammaproteobacteria bacterium | reverse complement strand
CCTGGCCGGACTGTTGGCCGCGGTTGCCGCCTCCCTGCTCGGCTACCTGCTGACCACGCAGCTGTTTGAACTGGTATACAGCTTTAATCCATGGATCTGGCTGGCGGGTATCATCAGCGGCGCGGTTGGCGTGGGTATCGCCGGGGTTCTTGGGGTAGGCCCTACCCTAAACTCGCCACCACTGCAGGTGCTGCGGCATACGCCAGCGAGAAAGTAAGACCGCTTACCGACAACAGTCCGGCCAAACGGCATCGGACTCAAACATAGAAAAATATGGTTATGTAGTGACTGATGCTGCCGGCCAATACAAACAGGTGCCAGACACCATGAAAGTGCCGCACCTTGGAGTCCAGTGCATAAAACACCACACCCACGGTGTAGAAGATGCCACCGGCAAGCAACCAGTAGAAGCCGTTCATGGGCAACACCTGCAGCAACGGCTTAAGCGCTACTACACACAGCCAGCCCATAACCAGATAGATAACAATCGGCAAGATTCTGGAACCTTTTTTTGGCAACGAGTCCAACACTATCCCGACTGCCGCCAGGCCCCAGATTACACCAAACAGCCACCAGCCCCAGTCGCCGCGTATGGTAACCAGGGTGAAGGGGGTGTAGGTACCGGCTATCAAGAGATAGATTGAGTGGTGATCCAGCATGCGGAAGATCTTTTTCGCCCTGCCTCGCAGGCTGTGATACAGGGTGGAAAACGTATACAGCAGTAACAGAGTGGTGCCGTAGATACTAAAACTGACAATCTTCCAGGGATCGCCCTGCTGTACCGCAAGCATTACCAACGCCACCAGACCGATGGCGGCGGCCACGGCCCCCACAAGGTGGCTGATGCCGTTGAATCTTTCGCCTTCGTACACAGTGATCGCCTGTCTAGAGTGTTAAACCTCGATCATAGCAAAGTAATAATAGAGTGGCTTCTTATTCGTAAGTTGCCGCCGCAGTATGGCCTGATGGACCAGCCACCAGCTGCTATGCATAATAGGTCCCGAATGAAAACGAAACCCATACATCTATTATTTCTATGTACCGGCAACTCCTGCCGCTCCCAGATGGCCGAGGGTTGGGCCAGGAAACTGGGGAGTGAACAGTTCCAGGTGAGATCGGCCGGGATCGAGTCCCATGGTAAAAATCCCAGCGCCATTGCAGTGATGCAGGATGTGGGGATGGATATCTCCGGACAGGAATCCACCAGACTGGACCAGGAGATGCTGGAGTGGGCTGACCTGGTTATAACCGTGTGCGGAGATGCCGATGAGAGTTGCCCGGCTCTACCCCAGGGCACAGACAGAGAGCACTGGCCCCTGAGCGACCCGGCCAAGGCCACCGGGACCCAGGATGAAATCATGACGGCATTTCGCACCAGCCGTGACGACATACAGCAGCGAGTAGCACGACTGCTGGAACGCCTGGCAGGCGCAACCCATTAATAACTGAGAAAAAAGCAGATATGCAGCAACATTTCTGTTAGACTCCCACGTTTTCGGGTGCCTGACCGGTTAGCACCCATAGCGGCCAGAGGCCGTCGGAAAAGATTCTTAGCCGTTTGTCCCGCCTAATCAGGACCTCCCGCTTAGTAACAATCCTATTATCCAGCCCGAACCGGATCCCGCCAGTTAAACCTGTCGCATGGAGGGCAAGCAAGAGGACAACTCTATCAATTTATGTGTGGACACTTGAGTCCAGAATCACCTATGGCTTCGTTGTTAAGCCATTGTAATAGCAAAACTATTACAACAACTTAACGCCTTGCTCTAGATAACTCTGAATCTCAGTCTATCTTACACAAAATCAATAGTGGTGCCCTGGAGTAACTACCAAATGTCATTTGATTCCCTCGGCCTGTCGGCCGATCTCCTGCGTGCTGTCAGCGAGCAGGGCTATACCGAACCAACCCCAATTCAGAGCCAGGCCATCCCCATCATCTTGCAAGGCAAGGATGTTATGGGTGGCGCCCAGACCGGCACCGGTAAAACAGCCGGTTTTACCCTGCCATTGTTGCAACGACTGAACAGCAACCAGGTCAGTCATGGCAAACGCCCGGTACGGGCCCTGGTGCTCACCCCCACCCGCGAGTTGGCCGCCCAGGTAGGCGCCAGCGTGGAAACCTATGGACGTCATCTCTCTCTCAGATCTACCGTGATCTTTGGTGGGGTCAAGATCAACCCCCAGAAGGAAAAGCTGCGCCATGGTGTAGATATTCTGGTGGCTACCCCTGGCCGACTGCTGGACCACGTCAGTCAAAAAACCCTGGACCTGTCTCAAATCGAAATTCTGGTGCTGGATGAGGCCGACCGCATGCTGGACATGGGCTTTATCCATGACATCCGCAAGGTGCTGGCGCTGCTGCCAAAGAACGGAGAGCGTCAGAACCTGCTATTCTCCGCCACCTTCTCCAATGAGATAAAGCAGCTTGCAGACCGCCTCCTGAACCAACCTGAACTAATAGAAGTGGCACACCGCAACACTACCGCAGAACGCATCAGCCAGGTGGTGCATCCAGTGGACAAGGGACGCAAACGTGAACTGCTTAGCCATATAATCGGCTCACAGAACTGGCAGCAGGTGCTGGTATTTACCCGCACCAAGCATGGCGCCAACCGTCTGGCGCAACAGTTGAACCGGGATGGCCTGAGCGCTGCTGCCATCCACGGCAACAAGAGTCAGGGCGCACGCACCCGTGCCCTGGCTGGATTCAAGAGCGGTGAGATGCGTGTACTGGTGGCTACCGATATCGCAGCCCGCGGCCTGGATATCGATCAACTGCCCCATGTGGTGAACTTTGAGCTACCCAATGTACCTGAGGACTATGTACACCGCATTGGCCGTACCGGTCGTGCCGGCAACGAGGGCGAAGCGGTCTCCCTGGTGTGCGTGGATGAGCTTAAATTACTACGGGATATTGAGCGACTGCTGAAGCGTGAGATCCCCAAGGTGACATTGGATGGCTACCAGCCGGATCCCAGCATTAAGGCCGAGCCAATTCAAAACGGACGGAATAATAAGGGCCGATCCCAGCCTCGTGGCAATGGCAATGGCCACAACCGTAACCGGACATCAAACAAACGATCTACCGATGGCCGCCACGAAGCCAAGTCAGACCGACCCGAACAGAAGCGTAGTTCAGACAAACCCGCACACAAGCAGGCCCAACGCAAGACCAACGGCTCCCAACCAAAAACACAGGCCTGGCGTCAACGCTCTGCGCAAGGCAGGCAGAGGGCCTCGCTCCTGGGCGGCGGTACCAGAGACTAGCGTAATCACCCCTCTGGCCGTATCCAGTAAGACGCGGCCCGGGGGGATTCTCCCCATCGCAGCTACACATGGTAGTTGCAGCCATCCCCCACCCAACTCAAACCGCATCCTGCACAGATTCGCGGGGCTTCACACCTCAATCACCTGCACTTGCCACCAGATTCCCAAATAAAAACTTGTTTCACCAGCCATATATAAGTTATGAATAGGAGAAGATAAACAATAACTGGAGTTACAAATGCCAGATTTAGCCGCAAACATGGTCGCAGCCGTCGGTGGCTTCCAGATACAAAACATGATGATGCGGTATAACCTGTTTATGCCCCGTCTATATAACTGGTGCATCTCACTCGGTTTTGAACCGGGCAAGATCATGCCATCACGCGCCTTCTGTTCTGACGAGAGTCAGGGCTATCCCGTCATTATGATTGCCAGACACTTTGGTGCCTTTCCGTTCAACCATGGACGAGTCGGCGGGATAGTCGCCACCAGCAGGCATGGTCCACACGCGGAACATGGTCAGGATCTGGTGATCATTCAGGCCAGCCATGTGGGCTATGACCCGGAAAGCAAGCTCTTTGGAAGCTACCGGCGTCTGCAGACAACCGATCAGGAATGCGGTCCAAACTGCGGCAAGATACACCATGTCATTACCTGGTATGAGAACGAGTACCAGTTTGCCCAACAAAATATCCTGCTGCACATGCATCAGGGAAAGAAGTGCATCACCATAGATAATCAGCTGCTACGCGAAGACCGCAGTGAAGGGTTGCTGCTGCATATAAACAGCCTGGTAGAAACCAATAAGAGTGGCCAGCAGGTTCCTATCAAGATCCTGAGTACGGCAAGGATGTTTACTGCATCATCAGAGATTATTAATCTGGTGGGAGATGAGGCATTCACCGGCACAAAACCGCAACCGATCGGTGCCAATCTAACCGGTAACCTGTTCTATTTTAGGCGCGACATTCTAAACATTGATGAGGGGGAGAATCATCTGGAACACAACATGATTCGTTATATGCCGCAGATCATAACTGCCAGATCACCCATGTTAACTGCGGCCCAGATCAATACCCAGATCGAATTTGACCGCACCTTTCGCACCATCGTCAAAGAACATGGATATAAGGGAAAAAAGGTCCTGTTTATATCTGGTCTGAATATTGATATATCACCGGAGGAAGGCCAGCTATTCCCACTGACCAAGTTTATCCCATGGGCCGCATATATTCAGGACCGGGACGGATCCTACTCCACCATGGAGCAGGCGCAACTAATGCAGAAGCTGGAGCAACAGAGTACTTCAAACCCAGATACAATCGATATGGAAGCAGCAATTCAGTCTATGACAGAGGCCAAGGAGGTCAAGATTGAGATCTAAAAAGCCTCTAAT
>JAAGZL010000591.1 GCA_024206335.1 Gammaproteobacteria bacterium | reverse complement strand
TCTAGTAACTATTAGTATAGGATAGTATTAGTATAGGATAGTAACTATTAGTATAGGATAGTATTATAGGATAGTAGGATAGTATAGGATAGTATTAGTATAGGATAGTATAGGATAGTATTAGTATAGGATAGGATAGTTAGGATAGTATAGGATAGGATAGTATTAGTATAGGATAGTAACTATTAGTATAGGATAGGATAGTATTAGTATAGGATAGTATAGGATAGGATAGTATTAGTATAGGATAGGATAGTATTAGTATAGGATAGGATAGTTAGGATAGGATAGGTTAGGCTAGGAGAGGATAGTAACTATTAGTATAGGAAAGGATAGGATAGTAACTATTAGGATAGGATAGTATAGGTTAGTATAGGTTAGTATAGGATAGTAGGATAGGATAGGTTAGTATAGGATAGGTCAGTATAGGATAGTAACCATTAGTACAGTAACGATTAGTAAAGGATAGTATTAGTATAGGATAGCATAGTATAATAACAATCAGAAATAGTATATAATAGTATAGGATTATATTAGTATAGAATAGTAACTATTAGTATAGGATAGTATAGTATATAGGATAGTATTAGTATAGGATAGGATAGTATAGGATAGGATAGTATTAGTATAGGATAGTAACTATTAGTATAGGATAGTAACTATTAGTATAGGATAGTAACTATTAGTATAGGATAGTATTAGTATAGGATAGTAACTATTAGTATAGGATAGTAACTATTAGTATAGGATAG
>JAAGZL010000590.1 GCA_024206335.1 Gammaproteobacteria bacterium | reverse complement strand
GCCATTGCCATCGGCTGCTGCTGTGAATGTCAGCAGGTCGGCATCGATATCGGCTTTGGTGATGACCAGGTTCAGAGAGACATCAGCACCGCTGAGCAGCAAGTCACCGACGCTTGCAAGGAAGGTTATTTTCACGCTGACCATGGCATCGCCGTCGGCATCGCTGTAGTTAAAATTGGCAGCGTTAAAGGTGTAGGTCGTGTCTTCGTGGGTGCTGATGGTGTTGTCGGCCGCGGTGGGCGGTGCGAGAAGGCCATACCACTGTTCAGCCGTGTCCGGGTTAATCAGGGTTTTTGCTTCTATCTGCCCCTGGGCATATTCCAGCTCCCAGTCACCACCAAGGCTTGCGTGCCCGGTGAGGTCGTCGGAGGCGGCGACGTCGGCCAGTGTCAGTTCGGCGAGGTTACTGATCAAGCTTTCGCCGACTTCGGTTTTGGCCAGGTTACAGCCGTAGATTAAAATATCACCGGCTTCATCAAAAGAATTGGCCCACAATGCAATGGCCAGGCTGTTTTCGGCTAAGGTGTCGGTGTTAAGAGAAATATTACCCAGTTGTACTGTACCGTCGTCGCCGTGGGAGATCAGGTGGATGGCATCCAGATTTTGGTAGGCAAGCAGTGTTTCACTGATTTGGTCGATTCCGCTACGCTCGCTGTCGAGCAGCACCACTTCCAGATGGCGGTTGGCATCGGTCTGGGTCAGCAGGTCATCGACCAGTTGTTGATAATCGTCGGTGGCGGTGTCAACCAGCACCAGTTCTGTGCGTTGCGGTTGTGCGGTCGTTGAGCTATTGACAAGCTGATCGGGTTGTTCTGTTTGTGAGGTAGGTTCCTCGTGGCTGTCGTCTATCTGATTGTCTTGTTGTGCCTGGGGTGGAATTTCGAGCAGGCTGACGGCAGCATCCAACTGATCTGCAAGGGGATCATTTGCGTCGGGGGCATCTAAAGCACCACCAAAGAGGTCTGCCGAGAAGAGAATCCTGGGCTCTAATGCCTCAACAACCGGTGCCAAACGCGGTTTTTGCCTATGCTTTTTGTTCCTATGCCACTTCAATTGATCACCCGATTATGTAGTGAAATCTCCCTGATTTAGTTGATCTGCACCAGATTTATTGTTAAATATCCGGATGTTGCGTCCAGCAGCTCAGACCGCTCTCTATATTCTGGTCGAATTATCATGCCCAGTCTTTTGTATAACCATTAGGTAGTATATCGGCACGGAGTGGTGAATATTAAGCAAATATCCCCAGAATTAATGACATAAATAGCGTTTGCTGCTTCTTTGGAGCCACCACAAAAAACAACAACATGAGAAACTCTCTCTTTCTCTTTGATTATGTTGACTTTATTGGCTAATTGAACGGATGAAAGTGGTTTCGTGAATGGAGGGTGTGGAGGTGGTTATACAGCCGTGGAAATAGATATTTGGCTGTTTTATCTCGGCCTGAAGCAGAAGTAACTCAAATAATCAGCCATTCCTGTGATTTCGTTTTATCCAGGGCCATGTATCAGACTAGTCTGGTTTCCCTGGTTGAAAGGTTAGATGACAACGCACGCCGGCAGGGATTTTGTGTCCTTCGTTTGACAAGATTAGCCGAACTCCGTAGGTGCCACTGGCGGCATCTGCGACCCGATCGACACTATCGACCTTGGCGATGTGTGTTTTAGATCCCGGCACATCTGCTACCACTTCTGCCTGCATCCCCTGTTTGATTCGATCGCGCAGCTCCAGGGGGATCAACACTTTAACGTGCAGGGGATTGATCTGGGCGATGCGTATTATGGGGCTGTTTTCTACGTATTCGCCTGCGTATTTAAAACGCTCGACAACCACGCCATCGATCGGACTTTTGATCACACGTCGCTGCTGAATCGCCTCAGCCCGCAGGTATTCCAACTCGGCCATGCGTTGGTTTTCTTCTTCCTGACGAACCTGTAATTTAGCAATACGGGTATCGGTATCGTACTTATCCATCCCATGCTCTGAGATGTTGGATTTTGCCGATAATGGCTTGTTACGCTCCTGGGTGCGGAGTGCGAATGCTGCATTCTCCTTCCGCAGCTGAATCGATGTATTAAGGCCTGCACGCTCTTTGTTTAATGCTACTGTTGCCTTTTCTACACTGGATTCGAGTTCTGCGATAACCGTACCCTTCTCTACAAAATCATTGCGCAGGGCATAGATGGCATCGATCAGACCGGGGACAGCACTGCCGGCATCGACGATTTCACTCGGTTCAATAACGCAGTCAAATTCAGTTTTGGCATTGGTTTCCGTTGCCACAGAACTGCTTTCTGCAGCCCATGCGCCATTGGCAATAAGCAGAGCAAGAAAGGTATCCCTCAGGGTGTTTGCCAATCCATTGTTTAATTTTATATTTGTTCGCATATTTCTGTAAGGCAATATAGTAACTGGGCGTATTATGGTTTGCTAACAGCTGATGTCTAATACAGTTCCTAACATCTTTTTGGATAATAAATCAATTCAGAACGATAAGCGACTAAGAAATAGTTGTCGAATAGTTCGCGACCACTGTTTGGCCAAGGGTTCTGCACCGTGATTGATGCGGATATAGGCACGCTCTCCCAGGCCGACCAGATTTAGTCCTGCCGGCAGCGCCATGTCGAGTTGGAAAAACTTCTCGGCGGCAGTGCGTCCACTCTTATCACCCATACTGAGAGTAATATCCCCACCACCTGTCACTCCCAGGGCTGCGCTGGGAAGTTTTTTGTTTGCTGCGGGTGTTTCCCGCAGTATGTGGGTATCTACCGACTGTCCCAGTCTCTCTGCAAAACGAACCTGAACATCGCTAACCTGTTTCCGAACCAGTCCAATATTCTCTTGTGGTATAACCGCCCTCACAATCAGGTGTTCCGGGCTGGCGACATAACCAATCAGATCCCCCCGTTTCAGGTAGAGGCCATGCAGGTTCTTTTTACCCGGCAATATGACCTTACCTGCTGTTTTCGCACGCACAATCAGGGCAGATGAGCGTTGTTTCAGGAGTTTCAACTCTGATTCGACTGCGGCCAGTTCTTCCATCGTAATGACAGACTGGACCCGCTCCTTAAGTCGCTTCGCCGCGCTACGCAACTCTAACCCACGGCGTTTGGCCTCTAGTACTTCTATGCGTGTATCCAGCGTGGGATCACGCATTCGTAGTATCGGCACACCAACGGTAACCGGGCTACCTGGCTGCACCATGATTTCCTCAACAAACCCGTTAGTCTCGACAAAGAGTTGTGCTTGATCTGAGACCCATACAACACCATTCACCTGTGTTGTCAGGGATACAGGCAAAAACAGAAGCACGAGCACAACACCGCCAACCAGGCCCGACGTCACCAGACCAACTCGGGTTCGCTGTTCTTCCAGGGCGGGTGCAGAGATGAGAAACCGTAGCCCTTTGATCAACGGCATCAGAAGTTGACTCAATACTGCCCACACTGCCAGGGCGACTCCGATAAAAAAATACTGTTCAATCAGGAACAGCGCGATGACAACCATTATGAACAAACGGTAAATGAAGGCGGCCAGTCCATAAAATGCAAACCAGGCTGTTTCACCTTTTGCTGTCACTGGTGAAGATGTCTGATCCAATCCAAACAGATAACGCTGTATCAGGTAGATATAGTAGCGGCTTGCACGACCGTAAAGATTCGGAATTTCCAGCAAATCCTGAAGTACGTAGTAGCCATCAAAACGCAACAGGGGATTAGCATTAAACAGTAGGGTTGAGACACTGCCAATCAGCACAACATTGAGGGCGGCATCCCTAAGCAGGCCAGGCTCGACTGTAAGCCATACAAACAGTGCCACTGCCGCCAGCAGCAGTTCAACAACTATGCCTGCAGCACCAACCAGCATGCGATTATATTTGTTGTGAAATGCCCAGGCCGATGAGGCATCCACATAGGGTATGGGCATTAACACCAACAAGGTGATGCCCATCTCGTGCACCTCACCGCCCCACATCTTTACGGCGAATCCATGTGCAAATTCATGCACCAGCTTGATCAGACAATAGAGTGCCAGCATCAAGAGCATATTTTCAGGTGCGAGGATATCTGAGTTTATCGCAGCCTGTAACGAGGAAAAATTGATCACGGCTAACAAACAGGCAAAGCCGACAATAACCAGCCATACGATCAGTCCGGTCCAGGAAAACAGTGGACGCAGCAGGAACATGAGGCGATTCAGTAGCTGATCGGGATCAAACAGCGGGAAGCGAATGGCCAATGGATTCATTGCGGCACGGCGTCGGCGCTGATTCCTGACGGTACGATAACGGTCGAAAAACTGCTTTACATCTACGGGCAGACCGCTGCTCAAGAGGTCTACGGCAAAAAGTTGCGCCAGGATCCTCACTATCTCGGCCTTACTCGGCGCCTGTTCACCTAACTCGGCATCTACTATTTGCCAAATCTCATCTACTGTGCGATCTCCATTCAAACGGACAATGAATGCATGCGCTAATTCATTGACTCGAAGGTGGTGGCCACTGCTGGTGTCGTGCAACACATACCAACGATCACCGCGATAGACATGGGAGTAGATATTTACATGTTTACGTAACTGCGGATAGAGATCTGCAACCCGAAGCCACTCATTTTTTAGTTGGTCATTATCCATAGTTTAGTGTAGTGACCTGTATAAATCATGCATTAAGCGTGACGAGAAGATATTAGCTGCAACGACTGCATGGATGCAGGAGGTAGAGCAACGCATGGAGCAGTTGCCGAGGCGCGTCTCGCAGGGAATGGTTGCACCTTTTACAAGAGACGTAACGCCGCAGATGATGTCTTCTCGTCGCGCCCGAAGGGAGGCCCGCAAATAATCCAATCCTGCGTTGCAGCCTTTGCTAAGGGAGTTGCCATTAACAGCAGACTGCGCCTTGGCTTGAATCATTTGCGAGCCTCTTAATATATGATTTATACAGGTCACTACACTAGAATCCCATTGACCAGGCCCAAAGCTTAAGACGATCAACTGCACTATGGGTCCAGTTCCACAGCAGCTTGTGCGACCCCGCTTCTATTTTTGCCACACCATGCATCCCTGGCAGCAATTGTTTAGAGGGTTCATCCAGGGTTGCCTCAACCCGGAAATAATTACGACCTTCGCTGGCATCGGCCATGGGTACAATCTGCCGGGTGGTTATAGCAAACACCTGCTGTGGGAACGCCGTAATGACTAGCTTACCGGGCTTTCCTACTTCAATATTCGCCATGTCATGTTCATCTACCTCGATAATTACCCGGTAACTGTCGAGCGGAGCTATTTCAAACAGGGTCTGGCCAATCTCTACCGGAGCACCCAAGAACTGACTTAGGTCACCGCTTACAACAATGCCATCGAAAGGTGCATACAATTTGGTGCGAGCAAGATTGCCTTTGATAAGGCGTAACTCAGCATCAAATTGTTCTATCTTGCTTCTTAGTATACTGAGTTCAGTTCTATCCCATTTTGCCAGAGCATCCTGGTACTCCGTTTCAATCTTATTTTTTTCACTTTGTAACTTTTTATATTCTAACTGTAGGTCACGATCATCCAGCAAGGCTATCAGTTGGTTTTTTTCAACCAAATCTCCTGCCCGTGCCTTTGCCTGGAATACATACCCACTCTGTTGCGCCACCAATACCTGTCTGACTTCTCCTTCTATGCCTGCTGGTGCCGTAACTCTATAGTCCCCCTCTACAACCGATATGATGGTAAATAGTGCCAGCACTGTAAACAGTAAGAATTTCTGTTTGAGATGGGCCTTCCCAAACAGCATTGTTAATAGAGTTTTAATTGCTCCGCCGCTCTTATGCACGAAGGATTGTTCTTCACGTTGCTTCATCTCTAAAACAGGGCCCAACATACCAACCAGTGTTTCACATTCTGAAACTATCTCATCATCAAATGGGTTATCTGCACTTCGTTCCAGAGTTATAGCTCCCACATAACCAGAACAGCCTGGTAATGGAATGCTGCAGACTGCCCCACGACCATGGTGCCCTGCCAACTCTTTGTTCGCACGACTTATTACCGATCTCTGAACCGATGCATGCTCTGGAGAAACAGGTTCAATAATGCTTGCAGCCTGATCTATAGTCTCTTCCAGAGCAGCTTCTATTCGCCGCACCAGTTGTGTGCGTGAATCAAAGTGTGCCATACGGGATATCGCTTGCAGAGATACTTGCAGGCCTTTGCGTAAGCCAAGGCTGACTCGATCACATTCAAATCGATCAGCCAGTTGATTTACCACTTCCATTGCAGCCAGTCGAACATACTGTCTACCCAGGGTATCCCTAATTAAATTTGATCCAAATGCTACATATCCACTCTGGGAGGCATAACTATTTTGAACCAGATCCTCGATCCAGACCCCGCTCCATTGCATAAGCTGCAATACTGCATGTTGCTGGGATTTGGCGCGTTGCTTTATCATCAATATGGCCACGCCTACGAGTCGATCCTTTGTCTGCAAAGGGCAACCAATCACATTATAAGCTTGTTCTTTTTTTGATTTATGGGGCCATTTTGACAACACTATGCCACAACCCTTATTAACAATATGCCTGGCAACTTTGCTGAAACCTGGCATCTGTTGCGACTCTTGTGGCCAAGAGGCTATTTTGACTATTTTGCCTTCCGAATCTGGGGGGGAAAAGATAGCCCCATAGGCGACACCCGAGACCATGTTGCATTGCCACGCCAACCAGGATTGGGCAAGTTCAGCCGTCAATAAATGAGGAGATTGCACTATTTAACTATTTCCTTTTGCGGATAACATACTCTCTAATCGCTTCTACAATTGATCTGTGCCAAATAACGCAACAATCATCTTGAAGTGCCATCAGACTGTTCTTTCACTAAGTAAGCGGCATTAGGGAGAATAACTTTAGTAGAAACACCCACTGTACTACCAGGCAAATACTGGTATCTTTCCCATCGCACCTCTGCCTCACATCCTTTCTCTCCTGCCTCCAAACAATGCTCATTAGGCTCAACCTAAAGTGATCAATGGCTAATGTGACTAAACATCAACCGCCACAGGCGGAATAAAGTGGCGGGCTGTCATCTCGTTAACATCTACTTATCCTTGTCATCCAGCAGTGCCTTAAGGGCCGAAAACGGCTTGGATGTGGCGGTAGCCCCCTGGTCACTTTGATTGGAACCACCCCCATGCATATGCTCTTCTATATACCTGGAGTGCTCATTGTCATGGCAATAGACACATAGCAGCTCCCAGTTACTACCATCTTCCGGGTTGTTGTCATGATCATGATCGCGGTGATGCACCGTCAGTTCGTGGATATTGGTGTGGGTGAATTCGCGGGTGCAGCGCCCACAAATCCATGGATACATCTTCAGCGCCTGTTGCCGGTAGCCTTTATCTCGCTCTTCTCTTTTTTTTCTTGCCTCAGCAACAACCTGATCCAGTTTAAGGCTACCAGTAAAACCCTTGTCCTGTGACATTGCAGCACCCTCCTCAGAGAATATTTGATTACACTATTTTGATATTGGTTCTATTATGGAGAAGGTTATAAATCATAATTGACGATTACCAGTTGAAAATGCACTTTCCTTGATCCTGGACATCACTCTCTGTTGGAAAATAACAGACCGACTACTAGGATCATGGTAGAAGGGAGAATTCAATGCATCAACGCCACCTGGGACTATTCACAACTCTGGCCATTGTTGCAGCTATCGGAGTGGCCATTTGGTACTCCACCCGACCAAAACCGGTTGAGGTCACAGTCAAACCAGTGGAGATCGGAAATGTTGAACAGACCGTTGCCAACACCAGAGCCGGGACGGTAAAGGCCTGTCGCCGGGCAAAACTCTCCCCCGGAGTTGGTGGCCAGATCGCCACTCTGGATATCCGGGAGGGAGACCGGGTAAAGGCCGGGACCATGCTACTGGAACTCTGGAACAAGGATTTGCGCTCTGAGATCGCCCTGAACGAGAGTGAATCCAGGGCCACCATGGCCAACGCCAGGGCCGCCTGTCTACAGGCCGATGTAACCGAGCGTGAAGCAAAACGCATGCTGCAGCTTGAGGGAACGGGCGCGGTCTCTGAAGACGCCGTGGACAAATCGGTAACCGAGGCCAAGGCCCGCAAGGCCGATTGCGATTCAGCCAACGCCATGGCCAAGGTATCCGCAGCCCGGGCCGACGTAACCCGCTCCCAACTGGAACGCACCCAGCTGATTGCGCCGTTTGATGGGGTCGTCGCCGAGATCAATGGTGAACTGAACGAGTATGTCACCCCCTCCCCCCCCGGTATTGCCACCCCGCCAGCGGTGGATCTGATCGACAACTCCTGCTTCTATGTGGCCGCACCCATAGATGAGGTAGATGCACCAAGAATAGCCGTAGGCAAACCGGCCCGGGTAAGCCTGGATGCCTTTGGCAAGCGCCGTTTTCCCGGAACGGTCCGGCGTATTGCCGCCTATGTGCTGGATCGGGAAAAGCAGGCCAGGACGGTGGAAGTAGAGGTGGAGTTCAGCAACAAGGCGGATGTTAACCACCTGCTTGCCGGCTACTCGGCAGATGTGGAGATCATCCTGGATGAGCGCAGGGAGACCCTGCGTATTCCCACCGAATCAATCCTGGAAGAGGAAAAGGTGTATGTGCTGAAACCGGAGGATGGAGTCCTGGAGCTACGGAAGATTGAGAAGGGTATGGCCAACTGGGATTGGACCGAGATTAAATCAGGCGTAAGCCAGGGTGAACTGGTGGTCACATCCGTGGACCGCGAAGGGATCGAGGATGGGGCCATGGCCAAGCAGGAAGCAGAGAAGAAACGGTGATCAGGCTCGAGGCCATATCCAGGGAGTTTCAGGTGGGCGACGAGACGGTGCACGCCCTGAGCCAGGTCAGCCTGGAACTTAACCGGGGCGACTACTACTCCATCATGGGTCCATCCGGCTCCGGCAAATCCACCCTGCTGAATATTTTAGGGCTGCTGGACCGCCCCAACGCCGGCCACTACTGGTTGGACGATATCGACACCATCTCCCTGGCGGAAGAGCAGCGGGCTGAGGTCAGACGCAACAAGATTGGCTTTGTATTCCAATCCTTCCATCTGGTACCACGCCTCACCGCCGCTGAGAATGTGGAGCTGCCCATGACCCTGGCCGGCATAGATCCTCAACAGCGCAAGGCGCGGGTGCATGCGGCACTGGAACCCCTGGGACTGCTGGACCGGGCCGGACATAGACCAGACCAGCTATCCGGTGGGCAGCGGCAACGGGTAGCCATAGCCCGCGCCACTATAATGCAACCCACCATCCTGCTGGCAGACGAGCCCACCGGCAATCTGGACAAACACTCCAGCAGTGATGTGATTGAGACCCTGGAACTGCTCAACAGCAAGGGGCTGATCCTGTTGGTGGTAACCCACGACCACGAGATAGGAAAACGGGCCAGCCACTGTATCCAGATGGAAGATGGCACCATCAGCAACAGCATCGACACCTAAGCCATAGGAACCCACCCAATGCGGGCACAGGACACTCTACAATTTGGCTTCCGCTCCATCGCCGGCACGCCGAGTCGCACCGGGTTGATGTTGCTGGCCATGGCCATAGGCGTAGGCTCGGTCATGGTCCTCACCGCCCTGGGGGAAGGGGCGCGGCGTTATGTGGCCAGTGAGTTCTCGCAACTTGGGACCAATTTGCTGGTGGTGATGCCGGGGCGTACCGAGACCACCGGCGGGGCACCCCCCATCATGGGCGAAACCCCACGGGATCTCACCCTGAACGATGCCATGGCCCTGACCCGCAACCGTTCAGTCCACCGGGTAGCCCCCATAACGGTTGGCTCTGCCCCGGTCTCCTTCAAGCAACTGGAGCGCGAGGTGAACATCCTTGGCTCCACCTTCGACCTGCTCCCAGTACGACAACTGGAACTGGGAATCGGGAAGTTCCTGCCCGCTGGTGACCCCAGTCGTGGCGCCGCGGTGGCGGTTCTGGGGAATAAGCTGAAAAAAGAGCTGTTTGGAAACAACAAGGCCCTGGGCCAGTGGATTCGCATCTCGGATCGCAGATTCCGGGTGATCGGCGTGCTTAAGGCCAGGGGACAATCCCTGGGGACCGACATGAGCGATATTGCCATAATACCGGTTGCATCCGCCCACTCCCTGTTCAATACCACCTCCCTGTTCCGCATCCTGGTTGAGGCCAGAAGCAGGGAGTCCATACCCCGGGCCGGCAAGGACATACTCAAGACCATAAAGGAACGGCACGACGGGGAGGATGATGTGACAGTTATCACCCAGGATGCCATGCTCTCAACCTTCGATGACATCTTTCTCGCCCTCACCATGACGGTAGCCGGCATCGCCGCCATCAGTCTGGCCGTGGCCGGGATTCTGATCATGAATGTGATGCTGGTTGCCGTGTCCCAGCGCACCTCGGAGATCGGGCTACTGAAGGCCCTGGGCAGTCCGGGACGGCAGATACTGCACCTGTTTCTGATCGAGGCATCACTGCTTTCGGTCAGCGGGGCCGTTATCGGCATCGGCATCGCCTTTGCCGGGATCTGGGGCCTGGAGCAGCTGTTTCCTGAATTTCCACTCTTCATCCCACCCTGGGCCTTTGTGGCGGCGGTCAGCGTGGCCATCGCAACCGGGCTGTTGTTTGGAGTGCTGCCGGCAAGGCGGGCGGCGGCACTGGACCCGGTAACCGCCCTGGCCGGGAGGTAGACACCCCATGCTGACCCGAGACTTTGTAAAACTGGCCATCGGCTCCGTATGGGCCCATCGTATGCGCAGTTTTCTCACTGCGCTGGGGATTGCCGTTGGCATCGCCTCGGTGATACTCCTCACCTCCATCGGTGAAGGAATTCACCGGTTTGTGCTATCCGAGTTCACCCAGTTTGGAACCAATCTGATCGCCGTAACCCCAGGCAAGGCCAGCACCCTGGGCATGTCTGGCGCCGTGGTTAGCAACGTACGACCTCTTAGCATGGATGACGCAGAGGCCCTGAAACGACTGCCACAGGTGCTGGATGTGGTACCGGTGATCCAGGGCAATGCCGCCATCGAATCCGGCCATCGCAGCCGCAGGACCATGGTGCTCGGGGTTGGCCCTGCGGTGCCAAAGGTGTGGCTGATGAAGCCGTCTGTGGGGCGTTTTCTGCCGGACGATGATCCACGTCACGCCCGTCCCTTTGTGGTGCTGGGCAGCAAGGTTCGCAATGAACTGTTTGCGACCGGAAACCCACTAGGCAAGCGCATACGCATCGGCAGCGAAAGCTATCGGGTGGTTGGGGTGATGGAGTCCAAGGGTCAGATGTTGGGGTTCGACCTGGACGATGCGGTATATATCCCGGCGCAAAAGGCCATGTCCATGTTCAACCGTGAGAGCGTGATGGAGGTTGACCTGCTCTATGCGCCCGACACCGATAGCGAGGCCCTGTCTGCCAAGGTCAAACAGCTTCTGACCAACCGCCACGGCAGTGAGGATTTCACCATCATAACCCAGGATCAGATGCTGGATACCCTGGGCTCCATCCTGAATATATTGACCCTGGCAGTGGCCGCCCTGGGGGCAATATCGCTCCTGGTGGGGGGGATTGGAATACTCACCATCATGACCATTGCCATAACCGAACGTACCCCGGAGATTGGACTGTTACGTGCGGTAGGGGCAAGGCGACGGGAGATACTCGGCCTGTTTATAGGTGAGGCCATAGTGCTGGCGAGCATCGGGGGGTTGGCGGGACTGATCCTGGGTGCAGGCGGCGCCTGGTTGCTGGGGGTGGCGATACCCGCCCTGCCCACCCATACACCCTGGAGTTACGCCGTCGCCGCTGAACTAGTGGCCGCGGCCATTGGTCTTGCCGCTGGGGTTGCCCCGGCCTACAAGGCGGCAAACATGGATCCGGTAGAGGCCTTGCGGGCAGAATAACCCGTCACCTCTTTTTGAACATATCCATATTAGGTACTTCAAGCCACCATGTGGTACCAATACCATCGGTGTAGAAGTCGCAGTTATATTTTTCTGGCTCCATGTATAACAACTCTATGGAGGGATTTTTCTGACAAAAGGTTACCGCCCCAAACACCTGCATCTTGGTACCATCCAGATAGGCGGTAATATTATACTGATTCCGGTACATACCAAAGATACGTGCAAAGGCATCATACACAGTTTCCCAACCCCTGGGTGGAGCTGTAAGTATAGTTGTTATTCTATCCCCATATTTCTGGAGAATGCATGCATTGCTCTTGAGAGATGCCTCCTGCAGCTTCTTTCTGCTCTTCAGGGCACCCTGAGAAACCACAACAATCATATCTGGATCAACATCTTCTACAACAGATCCCACACGCTCGACATCATGCCCCAGCAACAGGATTAATAGTTGTTTCTTATCTGACTGCCTTTCACCAGAAAACCCAGGAACAGAAACAATTGATTTGGTACCTTTTGTCAACCACGCACTGTCACCACCATAATTCTCAGTGGCATATTTTTCCGGCTCAGCATAAAAAAGATATAATGGCTTATCGCCTTTTTCCCTGATTATGAAATCCAGCAGGCATATCATCCTCCCCCGGGTGAATGTACTCATATCCACCGCGATATCATCAACCTGGCTCAAGGTCTCTCTGATTGAATCCTGATAAGAGTATATCAGGCCATCGTTTATATCAGCATCAATCGATACCTCAACCGGGGCATTGGCAGAAACAGTGCTAAAATAAGCAACCATCTCACTATGATTCTGCTCATATATCTCGTTGCCAAGATAATCATTTGTATGAAATATAAATGTGGAATCTATGCCGCAACATCTCTCAGATGATTTGATGCTGGCCAGCGTCCTCGGCTCATAGCTCGAGTGACAAAAGAAGGCCGTCTTCCCGTCCGGCTTGAATGGGGGATAGCTGTTTTGGATATTCGTAAAATGATGCGCCATTATCCACCTGTTACAGGTGAGCAACGCGTTAGGCAGCCCCAATTATGATTCTATGTGACATGCTTACAATCAAGGAACCTGCTAGGGTTCCCACACCGCCTAGTTTTGTTCGCCCAATTATTAGTTCAAGTACCTTCATGTTTCCATTCTAATTCAGCTGATGGATTAGGCTGATATCCTACATCTAAAACACGCATTTTACACGCGGATATTGGCATACAAGAAAAAAACGGTCTGATCAAAATATCTCAACCACCCAGAACCCAGTTAACCAATTGATTTATCTGCAAATGATTATTTTACTGCATCACACACAGTTAGTGGCAGATCTGCCGAATCAGGAAAACAGCCTTGTCAGCCATGATTTGTGCTGAACTTCACCAGTCTGTTCCTGCTTTTTCTCATATCGCACCGGTCTGACTACAAAGTTCTTCAGGCATTGATTACATATCTGTTTATACAGTTCCCTGGACTCCCTGATCAGGGCCTCCCGATCATTTACAAAATAGTCCGATGTACTGCTGGTAAAGGCATCAGCAATGGTCTGAAAACCGGCAAAGGTCTCAGCGATAATAAACTGTAGCGACTTATTCTCAAGAAAACCCAGCTCACCAATTATCTCGGAAAGCGTTTGCTCATCATTATCTCCAGCAAACATACCATGCAGCCGCTTTTTTAAAGCCTCATTGAACATTGTATAGTGTGAGTGTTTGTCCGCATCCGGGACACTGAGACTACTATCTATTACGGCCTTCAACTGGGCAACATTCAAAATCAGATGGTAGGTGCTTAGATCTGATATATAGTTACGCATAGTGGAGAAATCCACTTTTTCATCGGTATATTTTAGAAACTCCGTATTGGAATAGAGTATGGAATATATCCTTATCCACTCAGTCATATGTTCCGGGCTAACCGATATGGACAACCCCAGTGATGTACGCTCCAGCTCCAGAAATGATTTTGCACGCGCAGCCCTTTCCAATGCTGGGGATACCTCAAACACCCCCTCCAACCCAATTATCTTCTCCTGGGCAATACGTATTTTTTCCTCCTCTTCACTGTTTATCTTAGACGCATCAATACTCAACTGGCTTAGATACTCTTTGGTAACTGCAAGCTCAGCCTGGATTCCATTATGGAACAACTTCATCCGATCCTCAGCGAGCTGAAACTCCTCGATAAAGGTCATGGCAAGCCGCTTCAGTATCGCCAACTGATCTTTGTTGACCAGTAGCAGAAGCCCTTCCAGGATATCCCTGGCATTTGGTGTAAGTCTCGATGGACATCTGTAACCCCAGACCCTGGAAATAATTTTCACATAGGACCTGAACTCTTCATCCGGCAGCACCTCATGTACCTTGATTTGCCGGAACAGGGTGTTTACCGCAAGCCGAAACCTTGCCTGCTGATCTATGGATGGCTCTTCACCGGTATTCAGATAGTGTTTGAACAGTACCAGGTCCGTGCTCTCCTTGGCCGGAACCGGCACATCACCTGAGCATGAGGTATGCCCACTGGCAAAAACAGCCATTAGATACGGTTTTATCGTAAGATACTTGTAATTTGATTTCAGATCATGGCCCAGTCGTTCCATCAACCGGGACATGGTGGTGGCATTCCGGTTGGGGAAATTACTGAACTTCTGCAACACATCTACAACTGCCTGACGGCCACTCTCAATCCTGACCATCTCTTTCCGATACCTCTCCACCAGATCTTCAGAAAGCTTTTCTACCTCATCTTCACTATATCCATTACGCACCTGAAGCATGAACTCATCCGGCATCTTGGTGCTCAGATATATCTCTGCCAGTTCCTTACCAAACAGCTTTCCCAGCTCAGCAGAAATGTCGAAATAGGTAACGGTGGCAAACTCTTCCCTGCGAGCATTGGCAGCCTGTTCAGTATCAATAATCTCCCCAAGCAGGGCAGTAACAACCTCATCCACCTTTACGCTAACAGAGAGTGTTGTATCATTTTTGCACAAACAGTTATACAGATTAGGAAACTCTGGCTCCTGTATCAACTCCTTGACGGTGCGGATAATAGCTTCAATGTCTCTATTTCTATAATTCTCAAGCAGCGTCTCTTTGTGCTCACTAATACCCATTTTCTGTTCCGTACCCAATCAACTAGATAGTCATTAAAAAACCGTCTCTCACCCAAGGTTACACCCTGAGATCATATTAACCCTCAGTGTTGGTAGTAAATATCGGCCAGAAAACCAGTTACTTAAGGAAGATCTGTATCAATATTGGTTCCCGACGAAAAAGATTTTGGGATATCAGCACTTCCGAGTGAATCGGCCTCAGGAAACGCACCCTCAGGCCAGGATAGCTTGGGACTGTAGTTGCCGAATCTGGTCCCGCACAGTGGCGGCCTGTTCAAACTCCAGATCCCGAGCGTGCTGATACATATCCTCCTCCAACTGCTTGATCTTTTTGCCCATCTCTACTGCCGACATGGAGGCGTACTCCAACTGCGCCTCTGCCACCTTGGCATACTCCTTTGCCGGCAGCGGGGCACCGGATCTGGCCCCTTCCATCACATCCTTTATCGCCTTTTTGATGGTGCGCGGGGTAATATTGTGTTCCTGGTTGTAGGCAATCTGTTTATCGCGACGCCGATCGGTCTCTGCTATGGCCCGTTGCATGGAGCCGGTAATCCGGTCCGCGTACAGTATGGCCTTGCCATTGACATTGCGGGCCGCCCGGCCGATGGTCTGGATCAGCGACATTTCAGAACGCAGGAAACCCTCCTTGTCCGCATCCAGGATCGCAACCAGGGAGACCTCAGGCATATCCAGCCCCTCGCGCAGCAAATTGATACCCACCAACACATCAAACTCACCCAGACGCAGATCCCGTATGATCTCCACCCGTTCCACGGTCTCTATATCCGAGTGCAGATAGCGCACCCGGATACCGTGCTCATTCAGATAGTCGGTGAGATCTTCGGCCATGCGTTTGGTCAGGGTGGTGACCAACACTCTCTCCTCCAAGGCGACCCGCAGGTTTATCTCAGAGAGCAGATCGTCCACCTGAGTGGTCACCGGACGAATCTCCAGCTCTGGATCCACCAGTCCGGTGGGACGCACCACCTGTTCCACCACTACACCAGAGTGCTCTATCTCGTACTGCCTGGGGGTGGCTGAGACGTAGATGGACTGGGGCACGCGGGCCTCAAACTCCGCAAACATCAAGGGACGATTGTCCAGGGCCGACGGTAGCCGAAAACCGTAGCCCACCAGGGTCTCCTTGCGGGAACGGTCACCCTTGTACATGCCGCCTGACTGAGGAATGGAGACATGACTCTCATCCACCACAAATAGGGCATTATCCGGCAGGTAGTCGAGCAGGGTCGGCGGCGCCTCTCCCGGGCCACGGCCGGAGAGGTAACGGGAGTAATTCTCAATCCCAGAGCAATAACCCAGCTCCAGGATCATCTCGATGTCATATCTGGTGCGCTGTTCCAGGCGCTGAGCCTCCACCAGTTTGTCGTTTTCACGAAAGTGTTGCAGCCGCGTCTTCAGCTCCTCCTTAATCTGATCCACGGCCCCCAGCAGGGTCTCACGCGGCGTTACATAGTGGGACTTGGGGTAGATGGTAAAACGCGGCACCTTGCGCAGCACCTCTCCGGTGAGCGGGTCGAACAGGGAGATGGCCTCGATCTCATCATCAAACAGCTCCAGGCGTACCGCCTCACCGCTGGACTCCGCAGGATAGATATCGATCACCTCACCCCGTACCCGGTAGGTGGCGCGATGCAACTCCACATCATTGCGGCTGTACTGCAGTTCCGCCAGACGCCTCAGAATAGTGCGCTGATTCACAGTATCACCCCGTACCAGATGCAACATCATACTCAGGTAGGCCTTGGGGTCACCCAGGCCATAAATACAGGATACGGTGGCCACAATGATGGTGTCAGGCCGTTCCAGCAGGGCCTTGGTGGCAGAGAGGCGCATCTGCTCGATATGTTCATTGATGGAGGCATCTTTCTCTATGAAGGTGTCTGAGGCCGGCATATAGGCCTCAGGCTGGTAGTAGTCATAGTAGGAGACAAAATACTCCACCGAGTTATCCGGAAAGAACTCCTTCATCTCGCCATACAACTGGGCTGCCAGGGTCTTATTGTGTGCCAGAATCAAGGTTGGACGCTGCACCTGCTGGATCACATTGGCTATGGTATAGGTCTTTCCTGACCCGGTTACACCCAGCAGAGTCATCCCAGCTTCGCCATTCCCCAGCCCCTCCACCAGGGCTGCAATTGCCTGTGGTTGGTCGCCTGCCGGTTCATAATCGGCCATTAGTTTGAATTCTTTTGCCATAAAGGGATGTTTCTTGCTGAAAGGATTAGCTATTATTAAGCTTCACTGACGAATGGTTAGTCTACTACCAAGGAATATTATACGATATCTCGTCACGCTAATTTGTGCAGTTTACACGTTACACCACACTAGTATGGAATCGATAAAAAATGAGTATTAAACTTTCATCCCGAGTTCAGGCAGTCAAGCCATCACCAACCTTGGCCGTTACCACCCGTGCCGCAGAGATGCGCGCAGCCGGTAAGGATATTATTGGACTGGGCGCCGGTGAGCCAGACTTCGACACCCCGGATCACATTAAAGATGCGGCCATCAAGGCCATCCAGGACGGTTTTACCAAGTATACCGCCGTGGACGGCACTCCCAGCCTGAAGCAGGCCATTATCGATAAACTGAGTCGTGACAACGGCCTGGTCTACGCTATGGATGAAATCCTGGTCTCCTGTGGCGGTAAACAGAGTTTCTACAATCTGGCCCAGGCCATCCTGGACCAGGATGATGAGGTGGTAATTCCTACGCCATATTGGGTCTCGTATCCTGACATGTCCATCCTGGCCGGCGGCGTACCCGTGTTCGTACATGCAGATGCCAGCCAGAATTTTAAGATTACCCCAAACCAGCTCAAGGCCTCAATCACCGAGCTTACCCGCCTGGTTATAATCAACAGCCCATCCAACCCCACCGGTATGGCCTATAGCCTGGATGAACTGAAGGCGCTGGGAGAGGTCCTGCTGGAGTATCCAAAGGTAATCGTTGCCACCGATGATATGTACGAGCATATCCGCTGGGGCGATAAACCCTTCATAAACATCCTGAACGCCTGCCCGGCCCTGAAGGATCGTTGTCTGGTACTGAATGGCGTATCCAAGGCCTACTCCATGACCGGGTGGCGTATAGGTTACGCAGCTGGCCCTGCCACCGTCATCAAGGCCATGAAGAAGATCCAGTCCCAGAGTACCTCCAACCCCACATCCATATCCCAGGTCGCGGCCCAGGCAGCACTGGAAGGATCACAGGAGTGCATCCAGGAGATGCTGGTCTCATTCAAGCAACGCCACGACTATGTGGTTGACCGGCTGAACAAGATAGATGGGGTTAGCTGCCTCGCCACCGACGGCACCTTCTACTGCTTCCCGAATGTGCAAGAGGCGATGAACCGGATCGACGGGGTGACCACAGATGTGGAACTAGCGGAACATCTGATCGAGCATGCCGGGGTCGCCCTGGTACCGGGTTCGGCCTTTGGTCTGAGCGGACATGTCCGCATATCCATAGCAACCAGCCAGGACAACCTGACCAACGCCCTGGATCGCCTGGAGCAGGCTCTCAGCGGCTAAATCATAGGATAAAAAAGGCACCCCTGGGACAGGGTGCCTCATCAATTGGAGTTAAACCAACACCTTGCACCACAATTAAAGTGGCATATAACTGTGCGGGCTTCACTACCTGGAATAATCGCATTTTTACTCATGCATCGTGCGCAAACAGCCATTCACCCACACGGCAATCGCAATCTGTAACAATACATGGCAAGACTTTTTGACCCAACCTGACAGCAGACAACTGAATTATGGCTAAAATTTAAAATCGGCTATTGACCAGACCCCGACAGATGATTAATATACGCGCCTTCATTCCCCGGTAGCTCAGTCGGTAGAGCGGGTGACTGTTAATCACTAGGTCGGCAGTTCGAGCCTGTCCCGGGGAGCCAAATGAAAACAAGGGGTTACGTTAATTCGTAACCCCTTTTTTATTAGTTGCAAGTGACCGAATTTGGGTTTTAGTGTACTTCTTAGTGTACCTAAGTGATTACAAACCGGCTTTTGGGGCAATCTATCACTAATCATTATTAGCCACAGAATCTGAACCTCCAACCTCACCCAACTGATCCATCACCTCAAACATAGCATCAGCCAGAGCAACGGCAGAGGTTACAGTTTCCTCAGCTTCACTCGCTACTGCCCCTAACTCTTGTTAGAGTTACGTTCAATCGTTATATGGAGGATTGGTAACACATTGAAAACCATTACCCTACTCATCTTATCCCTTCTCTTAACTGCCTGTGCTACTGCACCACCCAAGTCACAGGAAAATGCCTGCGCAATCTTTGAAGAGAAGGAGGACTGGTATGATGCTTCAAGGAAAGTCGAGAAAAAACATGGTCTTCCAATTCATGTACAGCTGGCTATTATGCGCCAGGAGTCCAGTTTCAAACATGATGCCAAGCCACCTCGAGAAACATTTCTAGGCATCCCTCTCTGGTGGAGAAAGTCTAGTGCATATGGCTATGCACAGGTTAAGGATGAAACCTGGGATTGGTACATCAGTAAAACAGGCAATAGCGGGGCAGACAGAGATGATTACGACGATGCTGTAGATTTTATGGGTTGGTACGCTTCAATTAGCAATAAGACACTCGGCATATCAAAATGGGACGCCTATAACCAATATCTGGCATACCATGAAGGTCATGGAGGCTGGAAACAAAAGAGCTTCAATAAAAAGCCCTGGCTAATTAAGATTGCAAAGAAAGTACAAAGTTATGCGGAACAATATGGCGCACAATTAAAAAACTGCCATGCCAATCTTGGAAGCCCTTGGTGGTGGCCATTCTAACTGAAGTTCACCGCTGTCACGTTAACTGCCTATCTACGGTGTCTTTAATGGTGATAGTGATTTTCATTATCCAGCCAAATCCATCCCAAATAAAAAGACCCGCGTAGGCCCTGTGCTAACTGCTACACAAGGTCGCGGGTCGTTTGTGGTGGATCTTAATTCTCCACCTTCAAACTCAGTATAGACCAAATACCCCACCCGCACTATGGTGTGGCAGTGTTCGGTAAGACATAACTCATACTAATGGCAATGCACTTAGCCAGTTTTATGATTCTTGTGGCAGCACATACCTGAAGTTAAATTTTTCCTGCAACCTCCACCATGTGGAATATTATTATCATTAGCGAAGCCGGTCGTTGGGGCAACACCCGCTATCGCCAGGGCGGTCAAATTGATTTGAATGGTAGCCTAGCTCAGCGCCAGGACGCGTAGCATGGATGCACCGAAAGGAAGCCAACGCCATCTCGGAAATGGGGTGGCGTTTTTATTTGCATGCTGAACTGGGGGGAACGTAGAGAATGAGGATAAATGCGATTACGAACAAGCTGGTTTGTTGTCGCATATTAAACCGTCCATGGCACTTTGTTTATTCCAATACCTCTGCCGCCAGATAACGGATATTTCTTACCGCCTGAATCTTATCTGATTACAATGCAATAATGTCTAGATATCATAGGCAATTGGGGCTAAAGATTACCTATACTTTGAAGGTTAAATCCCAAGTATATCCAGCATCTTGCTGTGAACCTCTGTCCAGGCGCCCGGCTCGAACACATCCACATCGACCCGGTGTAGCTGTCCTTTACTATTCGCCTCCCTCAGGTGAGGTGATAAGTCCATTGATAAGTCCTTGAGTGTGAATATAATGGCTTTGGGGATGCTGGCCGCCAGTTGAGCAGCCATTTCCGGTGGGCCAACCACCAATACACCTTTTTCCGCATCTTCCATGGCTGAGATGAATGCCTGCCGCATGATACCAACCCTACTTCCTCCATACTTGAAGTAGGCCAGAATCATTTGACTGACATTTGCTAAATGAAAAGCATTGATCGAAATGCTGGTGTAACCGGCATCTGATAACTTACGATCTGTGGTAAACCAGGCAGGGCGTAGAAAACCATCTTTTACTAACATATGTCGCGGCGCAGAACGGCTTCCGGTCCACACACTTCCGGTGATACAAACCACTTTTTTGTTTCCGGGAATATCCATAAAACTCACATATACATGTGAAATAAAAGAAGAAACTATCACACCTGTGTCTCATCAATCACTATAATCCGATATAATAGCTTTGTGAATACCGCTATTGGCGCCAGTTACATAAGAGTATTGGTGTTTTTATGAACGGCGGATCAGTATCGTTGAATGACCTATCTCAAATATTCCCTTTGTGACCAAAGATATCCTTAAGGATTCACTAATATGATCACTATAATCCTTTGGGGCTTTATTCCCCACTGTTTGCCGCGATTAAAAGGCATTGCGATGAAATCTGTGATTTCTGGCAATTCATCTTAATACCACGCCAGCTTGCTGCGGGGTAGTTTATTTCCTTATGTGCCTGTAAATTATTGCCCATAAAAGTGGTGCTAGATCACGACATAACGAGCATCGTTATGACATCGTACTCACGCCCCAACATCTGCTCCAGACGCTCTCAACTGACATAACCCCCGCCTTACCATATATCTCATCACTAATCTGCATGTCGTAGGCAGACACAGTCTTGGCGACTGTTCCCGCCACCGCACCTGCTAAAAAAAAACTGGCGTGCAACTTCCTGGACGGCGCCAATCTCTACGAAGGTACCGTACCTCTCTTCATACAGGTTGATCTCAAGGGTCTTTTGCTGGGTTGAAATATTTGTATTTCATTGTTTCATTCTGTGATCCGTTTGTCTTCTAGGGAAAATAATCGAAGTTAGAGAAAATTATCCCCTAATATTAGAGCAATTTCACAATAACCAGTTTTTCTGACTGGTTATAAAGGGATTTTAGAGCCAGTGCACTATTTGTTAATATATGAGAAAGTTATTATTGTACCTGAGTGGATTATTACCTAAAAAGATGAAAAAACTTCTGTTATCAATATTTATTTTTTTACAAAGCCCAGTAGTACACGCCTTTCTCAAGGCGGAATTTAAAAAACCGGACGGAAGTACAAACTGGCAGCACGTTGCCAATTGGTCAGCCGGCATTCTGATTCTGTTATTGACTACGGCGGCCATCACCCTTTTCTTTACCTGGCGAAAGGCCCGCAAGGCCAATCAAGAATTGCGGGAAATACGCAGTGATCTGGAATTACGCGTACAGGAACGCACAACAACGCTGGACGAGTCTAATCGCTTGCTGAAAGAATCCAATCAACTACTGGAGCATGAGATTACCCAGCACAAGTCTACTTCGGCTCGGCTACGATCATCGGAGTTTTATATCAGTGACATCCTGAAGTCCATGCCACTGATGCTCATCGGCCTGGACAAGGAAGGACAGATCACCCAATGGAATAAGTGTACCGAGGATGCAACCGGGATAAAGCCCAAAAGCAGCCTGGGTAAAAATCTGTGGGATGTTTATCCAACGATTACTATATCCCCCAACCAGATCAGCGCGGCCATTGAAAAGAATGAAGCAACCACCATTAAGCACAGCCAGCCGGGCCAATACTATTATGATATAACCATCTACCCTCTTCGTGAGCAGAATGAGCCTGGCGTAGTGATTCTGATCGATGACATAACCAAGGAGATGCTTGCCGGAAACATGCTAATTCAGAGCGACAAGATGTCTTCTGTGGGAGAGCTGGCAGCCAACATGGCTCATGATATCAACCCTCCGCTTCAGTCACTTCTCTTCGACCTCAGAAGCTTGCAGCACCAGCTTACCAATAGCAGCCTGAACCTCAATGAGGTTGAGAGCAATGGAGACTCTGAAACACTCAAGATATTGCTTGAAGGCGCCTTTGAGAAAGGTGAAAGCCTGGCATCGATTGTACACAATCTGCAAGACTTCGCCCGTGGCCGCAGCAGCAGAAAAGAGGTTTCCAATATAGTTAATATCCTGGAGCACACCCTGGATTTGGCCGGTGATGTATTATCAGTACCTACTCAACTCCAATTCAAAGATATAAATATTGAAAGAAACTACCAGGAAGATCTACCACTAATCCCATGTTATGTTGCTGAATTGCAGCATGTCTTTCTCAGCCTGTTTCGTCATGCCTATGACGCCCTCTCTCAAATGGAACAAGAAGACCGTAAGCCAACCATTAAGATTCAGATGCTTGTCTCATATGACGATTTTTGGATAAGGATTCATCATAATGGTCTCGGCCTGAGCAATGAAGAGCAAATGTATCTATTTGAGCCGTTCTTCAGAAAAAATTCTTCTGAAGTTAAGTACGACTCCAACAAGCGACTATCGTTTGACTACTTTATTATTACAGAGCAACATCAGGGACAGATAGCGGTAACCTCAGACCTCAACGTAGGCACTACGTTTCATATACAAATACCAATCAAGTAATACATGTGCATGGATGCCTATTTTTGATTAAGCAATAAAAAGCCTGACCTTTTAGGCCAAGCCCTTCGTTTGACGACTTTATTATTAGGGATAGAAATTTGCTTTCAGCAGATGCAGCGCTTGACAATATCAACAGCCCCAAACTCCCCGTTATCGTCCGTTTAACATAACCCTAGTTATCCGTAATCACCATTTCTGCAGCTCCTTTCTTCTATTGTTGATTCCGTACCACATAACATCACTTATTCTGGCTTATTTTCAAGCACCAACATGGCATAGCAGCTACTGGCAACCCTTCCCAGAAAAAAATGGCTCAGGCAATATCTGGAACAGAATGATAGGTTAAGGTGCTGTATTTCTTTTGGTCCGTTGTGTGCCGTTGAGTGACCAAAGAAGACTTTAGCCCTGACACAAAAACAGGAACCGGAGCCCTCGTTCACTAGTAAATCGTCGAAGCTAATTTGACCACCAACGCGCCAGAATTAGTTACACTCAGGCTATATCCGTTACATGGTGGTAGGTCGGTGATATCTGGCAAGTGATGAAAAGGCTCCCATGTACTGGGAGGAGTCTGTAGATACCCACCAGGCCCTCCAGTTATCACGTTGTTCCGACGCGTGGTCAGCATGCCGCAGAGACGAGATTTCAACCTACCGATCGGCGAGGACCAAAAAACAGTGGACGCCCAACTCAACTATCTAATCATCAGTGATGCAGCTACATGAGTTCCTAGTCCATGCATACAGACGTATCCAGTTCGCCATCACGCGGGGCAGATAGTCCAGCGGACGGAACCGGTGCATTAGCGTGTAGAGAGCGAAACGATTGATGAAGAGATGGTTCAGCGCAAGGTCGAAGCCTTCACGCCATTCGATTGGGTCGATCTCGTAGCCGCTGACCAAAGACAAAGCTGCACGGTAGGTCTCCAGCAACTGGATCAAGTCGGACTCATTCATGTCATTGTGCCAAGTGAAGCACAGCAGTTCGGCCAGGTCATGCTGCGGTGCCCCCACAGTCGCCAGTTCCCAATCGTATACGCAGAGCCTTGGCTGCTCATTCCTTTCCCGCAACACTAGGTTGCGGGGATTAAAGTCGTTGTGAATCAACGTCGAGGATGCCCCCCGTAGGCGCGGCCACCAATCGGAGAGACCTCCGATGATCTTTGCTTGAAGATCCCTGACAGACGGCCCACACCAGGCTTCGAAGCTGGGTGCTGCAAAATCAGCCAGTTCGAACCAAAACGGCGTCATCTCGAGCATGCGGGCAGGACTTGGCGGTGCGACCAGCCAGGGAAACACAGCCAGTTTATCCTCTAGCCGATACCAAGGGGCATGGATCTCCAACAGGCCGTTCAGTACCGCTTCCATGCCGGTGTCGTCAGCCCGGAGAGGGGGCTGACCCTTCCGGTCGTCCACCTCTGGAAGATACTCCAGCAACATGGCCCAGCGTCCGGCGTCTGGGTTTCTGAGGGTGCCATAGCAGGCGGGCATGTGGCGTCGCAAGCCGGGTTCGTCCAGCTCGTAGAGTGCCAGTTCTCGCTCATGCGACCGAGTCAGTCCGAGGTCATCCCTGAACTGCCCGAACAGGAGACCCAGCTTCGGTCGGCATACCTGTGCCATCGCCACGATCAGAGCCTGCAGCAGCTTGTCGCTGATCTTTGCTTTCAGCACGGCCAAGGCCGGTTGCGTCACGAGTCCGTCACGGGCATGCAGTCGTATGAGACCCACGCTGTCCTTGAATGAGGCGGTAGCGATCTCGCTGAGCAGGCCATCGTCGGCGCCGATTCGTGTCCGTTCTGCCTCTACCCAACGATGAGCTTCCCCGTTGAAGGACGGCGGCAACCAGGAACCACCCAGCAACCCATCGAGCGTCAGGGGCCGTTCCTCATCCCTTCCCCGTGGTGGCAAAACACCTGCCCGGCGGTAGTCATCGAAATAGGCATGCAGGAGGTCCGCATCCAGCAACGCTTCGTGCAAGCCAAGTTTGATCAGCAGTGCACGCGTCCGACTGGCATCAATGCGTACTTGGGAGGTCGCAAGATACGTTTCGTAGGGTCGGGGTGGTCGGCCCGCACCTGCCCGTGGCTGTACACCGCGAAAGAACTGGCGTTGCAAATCGAGCATGGTTCCACGCGCATGGCGCTTTTCGAATAGGTGCTGGATCCACTCATCTGCGTCCACCAGTTTGATCGGATAGCCATGCAGGTTCATCCACAGGACCAGTTCGCGCCAGTAACGGGGTTGCTGATGCATCAGATTAAGTACTTGCCAGGCGGACGCACCCTGCGGCACCTGGGTCATCACCCGTGCCACAAAATCCACCGGCACGCAGTCAAGCAGCCAGTCGGCATCGCTTGCCATGCCGGTTATTACACAACCTTGAACCAACGCAGCGATTATGTCAGTTGGATTAGAGGCGCCGGTCACTGAATCCCCCGCAATCAGTGACGGCCGCAATACGGTGACCATGACTCCCCTGTCCGCTGCCTGTCTGAGCAGGGCCTCGGCCACACATTTACTACGAGCGTAGCCCAACGGCATGCCGCCGACAAATGGCAGCATATCGGTGTCCTCATCAATACGTTCTGGACCATCTGTGACGTAGCAGACAGCCACGCTGGAAGCAAATACCAGGCGCTTTGCTTGCCCCTCGCAGGCCAGTCGGATCAAAGCCAGCACTCCTCCCACGTTCATACGGTAGAGGTGTCGATAATTATGCACCCAATCCACCAGCGCAGCGCAGTGGTAGATGGCGTCCACTTGCCCCACTAGGTCGGCATAGCTATCAGCATCCAGCCCTAACCGTGGCTCAGTCAAATCTCCAACCAGCACCTCGACCCGCAAATTCAGCACCTCCTGACTCACATCCATGTCCGCGAAGATACGCGCGACCCGTGCCTTCGGTGTTTCGTCGATCTTCTCGCGCACCAGACACACCAGACGTAGATCCGAATGGTTCAGCAGCTCGCGCGCGACATAGCGTCCCAGAAAACCGCAGGCTCCGGTCAGCAAAGCAACTTGCGGTGAGTCCACTGTGTCCACCGTCTCTGGTCGAATATCAGCGGGCAACACGGCATCGGCCCACATATGACTGGTATCATCCATACGGGTTATATGTGTCAGATCATCCATTCAACTCTCCCATCCAGCGTACATAGTGGTCCCTAACCTGCTCCTTGATAAGCGCAGCATCCGACTCCCGCCACTCCGAGGTATCCAGCGGTTTACCTATGTGCACGTAGACCGTGCCCGGCTGAACATTCCAGCTCCTACCCGGATTGATCTCGCGCGGGATGTGGATAAATAACGGCTGCATCGGTGCCCTCAGGGCCGCAGCCAGATGGAAGGCACCCTTATTAAAGGGGCCCATCTCACCAGTGGTGACACGCTCACCTTCCGGACTCAGGCACACCGACTCCCCACTCCGGGCCAGGATGCGGCAGGCCCGCTGGAAAATTCGTGTGCGCCGATTGGGGTAGGCCTGATCCACGGTCCAAAAGATCCCGACGAGGTAACCGATCAGGGCTAGGGATGGGAACCTGCGCAGGAAGCCACTGAGGAAAAAGCGGGTGTTTGGAAGCCCCAATGCAACGATGGCAAACATATCGATGCTGGAGGTGTGGTTCATCACAAAGACAGTCTGCACTGTAGAAATCGATGCGTGCTCATGCACCACCATACGCAGCCCCCAGATTCGCAGTAGCACACTCCCGCACGGCATCAGCAGCCATTCGGAGTAGCGTCGACGCAGCATGAACATGGTGCCAATGGCCAGGGCCAGCATGAGTAGCGCGCAGAGCGTGATCAACACAATGCTCGCTGCCAGACGTAGACCGAACAGCAGCTTGGCCTTCATGCTGGCTCACAGACCACGGTCTGCATCGCCAGATTCAAGCGGCGCTCGAACAGTAGCAGCGGCAAAAGTAACAGCTGACCGGCAAAATAGGGATATATCGCACGCGAAAGATCTAGCCCTCGGCCCCTCAACACTTTGAAGGCAACACCACAGAACAAATAGAAGTAGGCTGGAAACGCGCCGTAGGGCAGATGCTCGCAGACACGCAGGCCAGCACGCTCCAACATATGCGGTAGCGTGTCAGCATCGAACAACATCGTGTGCTGCGGTGCTTGGAGACCCGGCCAGCGTTCCTTGAACAGGCGGAAGCTGGCACTGTTCAGGCGTGGCACCTCAATCACCAAACGACCGTTCTCTGCAAGCAGATCACGCACCTGGGCCAGGGTCTCCAGCGGCGTGTAGTCGTGCTCTAGGAAGTGCCAGAGGGTGATCAGATCGAAACGCTGCTCACCAAAATCCTGATCACTCAGGACACCGTGGTGGAAGTCCATAATCTCCATCCAAGGCAAGGCGGAGAGATCCTTGAAATCCACTCCGTGGGCCGATGCACCCGTTTTTTTCACGAGTTGTGCGAGGAACGTACCAGCCCCACAACCAACGTCCAGAACCCGGCTGTCGGCATTGAGTGGCTGAAAACGCTGCACCAGCGCCAGCTTGTCCCGATCATGCTTGCCCATGGCCCAGTTGTAGAGCGGTGTCAGCACACCCCAGTCAATTTTCTTGCGGTGGGCGATGTACTCATCGTCGTAGTAGGCGCCGATGTGTTCGAAGCGAAGGCGCGGTGACTGATAGACGAGATTGCAGTCGGCGCAGCGCATGAAATGGAAGTGGCCGGGGCGTCCACCCAGATCATCTTCGGCCTGGATGAACGGCGTACCGCTGCTACCACCACACAGCGGGCAACAAGGGGTTTCAAACTGGGTTTGCGGTGGAGGTTGCCGAACATTATCCATAGATCACCTCAGGGGTTTAGAACTAGCCAGACAAGAATAGAAAGCCCGACGAATCCCACTGCCGGAATGAGAATTCTAGGGCCTGAGCTGCGGACCTCGTCAAGCAGCGGCAACAGGTAAGCAGCCAGTGCAACGATCAAGACAAAGGAATCACCGGGACGCAGTGACAGCAGCAGAATGAAGGCAGGATATTTCGCCACGACCAGGATCACTCGCAAAGATCTCAGGCTCAGCCGCTCCGTAGTTGCACTGTAGATCGCAAAAAAGGCCATCACCAACCCGAGAAAAATCAGAGCACGCGTTCCCCCTGCGATGAATTGCACCATGCCTGCAAGACCGGCAAGCAGAGTCCATTGAGCGACATGGAAGGACTTGAGGTTCACTGAGCGCACCAGGCAGCGTAGCGGATGATGCTGACGGTCGTACGTGAGGTCGGCTAGGTCGTCCCACAGGCGGAAGGCCAGAATGAACATGGCCGAAGCCACGGCCAGCCAGGGGAGTTGGGCGGCGGTCAACAACAAGCAGACCAGCACCATCAACCAAATCAGCCCAACGCGTATCGTCAGGATTCGTTCACTCAAATAACTGACTGTTTCAGTCGCGAACATGGCCAACTCTTCCCTGATCACCGTCGACAAAAATGTGCTGTCCATCACCGATTAGCACGGTGGCATCGCGCACGCCGACCACGGCCGGAATGCCATATTCACGGGCGATGATAGCCCCATGCGAGAGCAGGCCGCCCCGCTCGATCACCAACCCCTTGACCATGAAAAATACCGCCGCCCAACCGGGGTCGGTCTGCCGAGTCACCAGGATCTGGTCTGGTTGTATTCGGTCGATCTCGGTTACATCCATGACAACTGCAGCTGGGCCGCGCACATGACCACCACATGCGCCGTCGCCGGTCAGTACATCGGTAACATCGATTATGCCATCAGACATCACAGCAAGCCCCGCGTGCCAACTCTCACCCTCGGGAAGGACAAAACTGTCAGGCAGACTCAGCGTCATATAAGCCGACAACTCGGCTCGTCGATCCGTCACACGTTGCTGGGCATCAGTGGCTCGGAGGTCCGTCCCTTCGCCCAGTGCAATCGCCTCGTCCATGTCCAGATACAGCAGGTCTTCTGGCTGGCTCAGCACCCCCCTCACAACCAGAACTTCACCCAGAGCCAAGGCCACGTGCCGTAGTCGGGTATAGAGCAGTGCCTGTTTCATCCGCGCCCGTTCCCGCAAGCGGATTGCCCCTTGGGTCGCCCGCAGAACTAGCTGAAAGACTGCCCTACGCAGGAGCCCGAGCCGCCTGCGTGCCTCACAGGTCGCGTTTTCGCGCGCCTCTGCCTGCGCGCGGCTGGTTTCGGCCGGCCCCTTCCCGTTAAATGCCGCGTAGCTCTGCAGCAGTCGGATAACCGGCAACGGGTCCTCGCGGGGTGTGGGTCGGGACAACATCAGTTCACCGGAGGATCGAAATCCCCAAGTGTTGAAATAGCGCTTCAGTGCTCGATATAAGGCCGGGAACTCTCCACCATTTAAACGGGCGAGAATAGACTCTGCTGGAGTGTTCAAGAACAGGTCCAGAAGATCTGGATCCCCGCGTAGCTCACGAGACAGATCCCAAAGTCGCTCCACCGGCGCAGCACTAGCTAAGCCGGGCAGGCCCTTCAGCAGATTGTTGGCGTTTACCCCCGACTGTCCGCGTAACAAGGCGTTGAGGACGCCATAGCAAACCATAGCGGCCGTATCCGCCAGGGCAGCACCGGTCCAGTGTTGCAGGCGAATCGCCAGGAAACCCCGCAACAGACCTACCAGTTGCTCCGGGCTCTTGTTTGCTAATTGGCCCGGCTCGCTGGCGGCGGCATAGTCATCCACACGCTGCTCGAACGCCTTGAGCCCCTGCTGAACATAGAGGTAGCGCCATACCACCCGAAACGCCACCAAAAAGATCTCCATAACTTGCCGCGGTCGACTTTGACGAATCCGCTTAGGAACGGGAAACTCACTGGCGCCGGTGAACTGATTAAAGAACCGGGCCAGCCATGGCCCACCCGGTGCCAGATGCAGCACGGTATGGATGTTGCTGAGGTTGTAGTAGAGACGTCCACCATGACAGCCCACCAAGTTGTCCAGCGCGTGCTCCATCGCGATCAGGCGCTGTTTCGAGATGCCGAACGCCTGTCCAAGCCCCCTGAAATAGGCCGCATAGCCAAGTCCGACAAAACTGCGTAGCAGGGGGCAGATCGGTTCGGGGAAATTCTCGGCAATATTGGCATTCGTCCAGACCACACCCGGTCCTGATTCAGACATCGCGGTAATCGGCCGGGTCTGCAGCACATGGAGATGTCCTGCGCTATCAAGGCTCCACTCCACGTCCTGAGGCCCTTCGAATAGCTCTTCCAGGGTCAGTGCTGTTTCCCACAATGCAGTCCGTATCTCTGGCTTGGCCAGGTCGATGGCCACAGGCGTATCGGGAGTAACTTCCACCACCAGCGAGCTCTGGTCACGGTCGATACGCACTCGACCCGGCGACACCCAACCGGAAACCAACTGCTCGCCAAGGCCGGCGCAATACTCCACCAATAACTCGTTACTCGTTGAGTTGCGCGGATCTCGGGTGAACATCACTCCAGACACTACCGCATCGACCTGCTGCTGGATCACTACCGCCATCCCTTGAGGCCAGCATCGACGGTGGAGCGCATACCGCACCGCCCGCTCTCCGAACAGAGAGGCCCAGACCCGGCACACTGCCCGTGCCACTGCGTCAGTTGAGTGACAATCCAGAACGCTGTCGAACTGACCTGCAAAGGAGGACTCCGTCCCGTCTTCGCCAAGAGCAGAACTGCGCACCGCGTAAATGACCCCATCCCCCAGCACAGCCTTTAAGGCGACCATAAGCCCCGGACTGAGTTGGCTTTCCAGCAGAGTCTGCTGAATCCGCGCTGCCTGGACACACGGCTCCTCGGCCTTGGAAAGGGTCTCGAATATCGACTCCACTGGGTTGGCCATTTGCAGCCGGGTCAGCTGCTCCTGCAGTACCTCCACGCCCAGCACAAGACCGGATGCGCTGTTCACGCCGGCATTCAGCAGGCGCGCCAGATTGGCGGCCTTGCCCCCGTAGCGATTGCTTGCCGTCGCCTGAGTCAGGGAAATTAAAGGTGAGGTGCTCAAAGAGCCCGCTCCTTGATGCCCAGACCATGCATCGTGATGCTGAACACCGCATGTACGAGCGGCCCGACGACCAGGACCCAGAACCAGGTGGCAATGGGGACCGGGACCAGCAGGCTCAGGACGATCAATACCCCCAGCACCGAGTCATAGCGGTCGAGCAAAAGGATCAGCGGCCGTAGCCTGGGCTGGGTCGGGGCCTCTCCGGGAGCGATGCCGAGCTGACGTTTGAGCAACGAGTTCGGTAGCTCGGCCAGCATGAAAGCCAACCCGCAAGCTAGCCCGAGACCGGCAAATTGCCAGGCCGTCAAGGCCCACAGGTCCAAGGCTAGGTCGCCCAGCAGCATGTCGCGACTCCCACCCAAGATCGTGAAGCTCAGCGCAGCTGTTGGAGGCAATACCATGAATCCGCACACCCGTTTGTTGTCTCCGAACAAGCGGCGGCCACGCAACATCAGACCGCCATCAATCGGCCAACTGAAGCGTCGTGACAGGGCACTGCGTAACCAGATCACATGCACAGCTCCAGCTGCCGTCATAGCAAGCAGCAGGAAGGCGGCTTTGATGATCGCTTCCTGGTTCATGTGCTCCGCTCCTGCTCCAACGGCTGGAACGGCCGCACTGCCCTGCCACTTTGAGGACGAAGGCTGCGAAAGTCTGAGGGGCTAGGCGGCTGCATGATGCGTCCTCAAATTGTGCCGGGCGATTGCAGAAACTGGTAGACCCAGTAGGCGATCAAGCCGGCGGCCATCAGCGGCAGTACCACGTAAAAGGCACCGCGAGGTTTGCGTACCGGGACATTAACGACAAACAGCAGGCCAATGAGTGTAAATGACAGACCGAGGAGCAGGTGAAATCCCTCGGCGGACATCCAGCTCTGCAGCACAAACAACAGCGGGAAAATCAGCGCCGTGTAGGTAACCGGCAGACCACGGTGATGGGTCGGTTGATCTGTGCCCCGAATGCTCAAAGTATTGAAATGAGCGAGCCGAATCACTCCCGCAATCACAAAGAAAGAGACACCACCCATCAGGATCCATGAGCCTGGGCCTGCATTCAGCGCTACAACCACCGGTGTGGCGACGAAGGCGACGGCGTCCACCGTGGTATCCAGTTGGACCCCGAATTCCTTCTCAAATCTGCTGCGATGAAGCCGACGCGCAAGGACACCATCGAACAGGTCGGCCAGACCGGCGAGCATCAAACCGACCAGAGCCAGTTCGAGCGCGCCCTGGGCGCTCAGGATCATGGCAGCAGTGGCTGACAGGACACCCATAAGGGAAAGCAGGCATGCGGAATCGTAGACTCCCAGAATCTGCCTGTTCATATCATCGGGCATGGTTGTCCGACCCACTATCGGGCCGATCCAAAAGGATCAGGGGATAGGAGTTTGCCTTCAGTCGTTGCATCACCGCCAACTATCTGGCCACCCAAAAGCCCTGAATTATTGCGTTTGACATAATCCTGAATATCCGTAATCGCCATACCACGCTCCCTTTTTTCTTATAAAACCGCAAGTCACACCCATATGGTGGCTGATTTCAAGTGCACATAGGCAAAAATGCCCCATTCTTACCGCAAGCCGACACCATCTAACAGTCAAGGGTGCTGCCCCCTTATCGCTCCGCATCGGTTAGCATATCGTATCGTTATCACATGCATTAAGCCGGAGATGCAAAATGCACTTCTAATAAACATTAACAGCACTAGAGCGTCTGAATTATTCAGATTGCACATTAAAGAAATAAGTCGCCATTCCCTTCCTTTTCAAAACACTGGGCTTCCTGCTCAAATGGAATATTTCGGAATGTATCTGCAACATTTCGAAAGCGCAAGAAGTTAATCATCAAGTACCAAAGATAATGACCAATAACCAGAAAATAACCATATCTTCGAAACTGCGCTATATGAAGATATTCGTGGCGTGGTATTTTCATGCAATCATTTTTACAATATAGCTTTCGGCCTAAAGCGATATAAGGAACATCAAGCCAAGTTGGCAACCAGTGCTCAGTAAGTAGCTGAAAGTCCCTGCCTACTCTCAAATTTAAGTCATATTTATTTTCTAATACTTTCTCTGGATCTTTGCTTGTGGGTTTAACATTAAATAGTTTGAACATCTCAGTTGTCTCTTGTTGGCAAAAATTATTCCAATTCCGCATCATAATATCGCCTTCCAGATACTCTTGATTATTCTCCATCAGTAGCTTATTAACTGGATAAACTAAACAATCGCGAACGGGATGGGCGAAATGCGGAAGAAAATCATTCCATATATCGCGAAATCTATTTTTTGTGATATTGCCGATACGCATTTTAACAAGCTGGCATGGCTGAACATTGCCATTTGAATCAATATAAGCGGTCTGACCTGAAGTAGCCGTACAACCAAACTTGTCTGGCTCCTCGTTATACCAAGGCATCACAATCGCAATTTTGCGTCCAGTTCTATTATTCTTATGGTAATACTGGATCAATAACTCTTTATCATTTCTAGTCAAGTACAAGGAGGAATCATTTGTATCAAGTGCCCTCCCTACTGGTCGTATTTCATTGAGCTGTATCGAATGCGCCCCCAACTGCTCTGCCAAATCTACTATTTTAGTGAATTCCTTGGATGCCACATAGGAGTTAGTCACACAACATACAACGGAGACATAAAACCCATACTCACTTGCCATCCTAATTGCGGCGCAAGCCCACTCAAAAGCCCTTGGATGAGCACGGAGTTGGTTATGTTTGGCCTCAGTATGGTGATCAAGACTAACGCATATACCATTTAACCCAGCATCTTGAAGTTGTTTTAGTTTGTCATGGGTTAACCCAACCCCTGACGTAAAGATACGCGTATCAATATTATTGTGTTGAGCAGTTTTAATGAAATCCACCAAATCAACAAACCGGGATATAGGTTCACCGCCAACAAAAAAGATCAAAGGGAAATCATGTTTTGCAATGTCTTCAATACACTGCATTATCATTCCCTTCGGAACATCATGCTCATGTGTGTTTTTTACATGGCAGTGAAAACATTCACATGGGCAACGATTAGTTATTGATATCTGCGCATAATTCGGCTTTAGTGGAAACTTATCACAAGAATTGTTATTTAATGCCTGCAAAAAATGGCTGCTTGGGAAATATGGCGCAAATGGGTCAATAAATATTTTATTACCAACTTTGGTGTATTTAGCACCATTGAAGTTTGATGCAATTATTATTTGCTTCCGTACACCGAATAACAATTCTCTAAGATTAATCTTACCTATGATGAGAGAAACAATGTTTCCTTTAATGATAAATAATACCAGTCGTAGCCTTAGATAATTATTCTTGAACTGCATCATGATTTCTTAATATTCCCTATTCGATGCTAATTATTAGTATTCAGTTAGTTCTTACGCTTTTAGTGTAAATAATAATGCAATTACATCAAACGCTCTTAGAAAAGTATCATATTCTAAAACCTCAGGTATAGCATATCTATACTTAGACGCACTCAACTATTGTGCAATCAATCAATATTATTGGTTAAATTAATACCCATTGATTGATCGAAGTTGTCAGTGCGTTAAAAGTTCACGCGAAATGCATAAATGAATGACACTGAGTGCTAAGGCATGGTTTAAGCCTATGTCTTATGTGCCGTATACTGGTATTAGCCACGCCGTACTGTAGTGTCTCTTTGGGACTGCGAAGTGCAACTTTCAATATGCTACCAATAAAAGTCAATTAGATAACTCTAACAGTCCGGTATGTGCCGGTTAACGACCAGTATAGGTCGCTAACCTGGCATTTATCAAACCTCAGTCCTCTCAGCCATTTCTAGAGCATCATCAACCTCAACGCCTAGATATCTGACTGTACTTTCTAACTTCGTATGGCCAAGCAGTAGTTGAACAGCCCTTAGGTTCTTTGTCCTTTTTGGGTATTCCAGTGAATCCTGCCACCCAATCCATGTGAATGCTGCCACCTAAACCGCTGAAAGCTGCCACCCATCGGAGCGAAGCGACGCGGGGTTTATGTATTGTTACTCTGAAGTAGTGGGTGCCGTCAACTTTGATTTCTT
>JAAGZL010000589.1 GCA_024206335.1 Gammaproteobacteria bacterium | reverse complement strand
GGGGGGGGGGTGGGGGGGGGGGGGGGGGGGTGCGGTGGTGTGGGTGTAGGTCGGGTGTGGGTGGTGGTCTGGGTGTGTGGGTGTGTGAGTGTGTGTGTGTTTGTCTGTGTGTGGGGTTGGGGGGGGGTGGGGGGGGGGGGGGGGGGGTGGAGGGGGGATGGGGTGGGGTTTTGGGTGGGTGGGGGGGGTTGTAGGGGGGTAGGGTGGGGTGTAGGAGGGATATGGTGGGGTGTAGGATGGGTAGGGTGGGAGGAAGGAGGGTAGGGAGGGGAGTAGGATGGATAAGGGGGGAGGCAGGATGGGAAGGAAGAAAGGAAGAGAGGAGGGGAGAGGAAGTGGTAGGATAGGAGAGTATAGGATAGTAGTAGTATAGGATAGGATAGTATATTATTAGTATAGGATAGTATTAGTATAGGATAGTATAGGATAGTATAGGATAGTATTAGTATAGGATAGTATTATTTAGTATAGGATAGTATTAGTATAGGATAGTATTAGTATAGGATAGTATTAGTATAGGATAGTATTAGTATAGGATAGTATAGGATAG
>JAAGZL010000588.1 GCA_024206335.1 Gammaproteobacteria bacterium | reverse complement strand
ATTTTCAAGTTGAATATCAGAATTGAATATCAGAATGGCCATTCTGATATTCATTCTGATAATCGGAAAAGTTGAAAAAGTGCCGGAAAATGTCCCAAATTGCTTCCTATTTGACATTGGTTGGTGATTTTTACATGGTTGGCACATTTCTAGGCCATTCTAAGCCTAAAATTACGTTATGATTTTTCAAGTTGAATTTCAGAAATCCAATATCAGAATAACTTCAGCTTCATTCTGATATTCGGAAAAGTTGAAAAAGTGCCGGAAAATGACCCAAATTGCTTCCTATTTGACATTGGTTGGTGATTTTGACATGGTTGGCACATTTATAGGCCATTCCAAGCCTAAAATTAGGTTATGATTTTTCAAGTTGAATATCAGAATTGAATATCAGAATGGCCATTCTGATATTCATTCTGATATTCGGAAAAGTTGAAAAGTGCCAGAAAATGACCCAAATTGCTGCCCGTTTGACATTGGTTGGTGATTTTGACATGGTTGGCACATTTCTGGGCCATTCCAAGCCTAAAATTAGGTTATGATTTTTCTATATATTTTTTTTCAATTTTCGAAAATGCTACTGTATATATGCGAAAACAATATTTTCTCCGATTTTCTTGATATCACACTCAAAATTTGCGGATTAAAACACTGATCATTTTGGTAAAAAAATCAACGTTCTAGGACAACTATTTTTGAAAATATAGCCAAAAAACACATTTTTGGCATTTTTTCATAAAATCAGTAAAATGCTAATAACTCAAAAACTATTTATCTTAGAGTTTCGATTTTTTTACCAAAATTATCAGCGTTTTATTACGCACATTTTGAGTATACTGACGAGAAAATACGAGAACATTTTATTTTTCGCATATAGTCTAGGCTTATAGCATTTTCGGAAAAGTTGAAAAAGTGCCGGAAAATGACCCAAATTGCTTCCTATTAGACATTGGTTGGTGATTTTGACATGGTTGGCACATTTCTAGGCCATTCCAAGCCTAAAACTAGGTTATGATTTTTCAAGTTGAATATCAGAATGGCCATTCTGATATTCGGAAAAGTTGAAAAAGTGCCGGAAAATGACCCAAATTGCTTCCCATTTGACATTGGTTGGTGATT
>JAAGZL010000587.1 GCA_024206335.1 Gammaproteobacteria bacterium | reverse complement strand
TTAACAGGGTTGCCGTCGGTGTCGCGGCGATGGCGATGCAGGCGTCCGGCGCGTTGGATGATGAGGTCGATGGGTGCAAGGTCGGTAATGAGGTGATCGAAGTCTAGATCCAGTGACTGTTCCACCACCTGGGTGGCGATGAGAATTTGCCCTTTGCGTTGTTCATGGCCTTTGTCTTTCCCAAAACGGTTCAGTACCCGTTGCTCAATGGCGAGCCGGTCAGCCAGCGTGAAGCGGGCATGGAACAGGTCAATGCTCCATTCCGGGTGCTCGGCTTTTAGCTGGTTATAGGCCTCGCGGGCATCTGCCACCGTATTGCGTATCCAGCAGGCGCACTGACCGGAAATGACACTGTCGGCAAGGCGTTGTTCTACGGTTTCTGGGCTGTCTACAAAATCAACCTGGACATGGCGGCGGACAGTTGGGCGGGTCTCCAGCGGGTATTCGCTGGGTTTGTCTTCTTTGAAATGGGTCAGTAGCGGGTAGGCATTGGATTGCAGTGTCTGACGCGGTTGTTTCAGGCCGTCCGTGAACGCATCCAATAGCTGCTGGCGTTGGGATTGCGGGAGGGTGGCCGAAAGCAGGATGGCGCTGCCGCCTGCCGTGGCGTGGGCGCGTAACAGATTGCAAAGGAGAGGGTGCATGTAGGCATCACAGGCGTGAACCTCGTCCACCAGCAAAACCTTGTGCATAAGCCCCAATAGCCGCAGGGACTGGTGCCTGCTGGGCAGTATGCCAAGCAGGGCCTGGTCGATGGTGCCGATTCCCAATTCCGCCAGCAGAGCCTTTTTTCTGTTGTCCGCCAGCCACTGGCTGCAATGAGTGGAAGCGGGTGGAGCATCACTGTTGTCGTGTTGTGATTCCGGTCGGTGGGATTCTGGTAATAGCGATTGGCGGAATTTATCTGACAGGTTCCGGGCGCTATGGGCAAGTACCAGTGATGGCTTGGTCTGATCATCGTATAGTTCTCGGTAGACATCGCCCAGCCGTGAATACATGGCATTGGCGGTTGCCATGGTGGGTAGGCCGAAGTAGATGCCATTGGCCAGATTGTTCTGCATCAATCGGTGCGCCAGCAGGATAGCGGCCTCTGTTTTTCCTGCGCCGGTCACATCTTCAAGAATGAACAGTTGTGGGCCGTCACCCAAAGGGAGTTCTGCCGCTAATTTTTGTAGTGGTGTTGGATCGATGTTGGTAGCAGTGGGAATTAGTTGGTTGAGGGTGAGACCTGTACTTATTTTGGCGGGTAACAGTTCTGTGTCATTTATGGCCTGTTCCGCTTGCTGTAGCGCGGTCTTCCAGTAGTCCGTCAGCTTCAATGGTTTTGGCTGGTGCGGGAAATAGTCTGCATTGGAGCCGATCCAATCACAGAGAACGGCAAAGCCTGCAAGCCACCAGGAGGCATTTTTTGCATTGTCTAATGAGATGTTGGGTATGGGTTGTCTGCGTTCCAATAAGATCTCGGTGGTATCTTCAATAAAACCCAGTACCGCCTCCTGGTCAGGCTGCTCAAAGTGGTCATCGAACCAAAAACCAGCATAGCTACTTTTTGGTGGTTGGCCATGGTGGCCGGTTACTGCATTTGCCCAATAATCTACTGCCTGAAGTCCTCTTCGCGGCCGGGCTTTTTTTATCAACCCGATCTCCTGGAAGTGTGTTTTTAGAAGTTTTTTCCAGAGTGCGTAGCCAAGATAATCGTGGCGCTCGGTATATGGCTGGTTAGTTTTCCTCTGTTGCAGTGTTTTCAGTAGATCAGGCCGGAGTTGCTGAAAGCTGATGGCGAACTTGCCAATATCGTGCAATGCCAGGAAGAAGACGGTCCAGCGAATAAGGTCTGGTTCTTCAAGGCCGGTTAGTAGTGCAAGCCCTTGTCTGATTGGTGGGTGTGTTTGCAACAGGTGTTTGCCTACCGCCGCAACATCCAGGCAGTGGTAGGGCAGAAGGTGGTATGTGGCTTCTTCTCCTTCTTTCCTGCTAGCTTTTCCCCAGTAGCGGTAGTAGAGGGCGGGCTTGTGTTGTGTTTGGATATCCATTTTGTTTTATTTTCCCTTCACCATATTGAACCTATTTCCCGAGATCGCGTCAAGCGCGCTTATTCATCGTTATCTTTATTACTAATCGAGATGCTTAGAAGTAATCGAGTGATCCCTCTCAAACCAAAGATAGTCAATATAAGTTTGGTCAGGCCAGCTAGGCTTGCTCATATATTGAGTAGCCAGATAATTGCTAGGAGATAATCCATGATGGCTTCTCTCTAGCTGATTAATGAGACTGATATTCTGATGCGTTGCCATGGGTTGTTATCTTCCGCCAGTCTAATGATTTGACCTTCCAGTTGTTGTCTATGATCTATCATCTGCGCTAGTGTGGTGTTCTCTCGTCGTGGTACATAGCCTAGTTTTTCGTTACGGAACCATACGGATATTGCATTGCGGTCGTAGCGGTTTTGGGGTTCCCGTTTCAGATGCAGGGTCTCTCCTGTGCGCAGGAATGGCCAAACGGCTTCTGCTCGGTGGTATTGGATGCCAGCAATGGGTGATTCCTGTATCAGTATCCGTTTTGTGGAATGAGGTTGTACGGTTGTGGTGAGCAGGCTGCCGCCAAGTCCACCGAGTAGGCTTTTGATAAATCTACGTCTATTCATGGTTCATCCCTCCTTCTGCCTTTTCTTGGCTCCGATTATAAGGAGGGGAGGGGCTCAGTTGGTGAGCCCGTGAGTGTTATTTTCGGTGATTTGTTTGTCGTACTGTGCGGTGTTTGCCAGAAACGCTTTCGCTTATTCTGGCCTACGGTTAGGTTAAACCTAGAATCCTCAGTTGACCGCTATAAGGAGAGCTAACCTACTGTGATTTTTGAAAAAACCAGCATGTATCATGTTCACTCTATGGGTGAGCATCGCTACAGGCTCAGAGAACGCCGTATTGCACCCCCTTGTTATACAAAAAATCTCTTTAAGGGCAGGCCATTACGTCGATTATTTGTTACGCAAATCGGCACAATACGACGCCTTCTGAACCTGTTCAACCGAAGATTCTAGGTTAAAGAACAGAGTGTGGGTAACGTTCCCGGCATAACTCAATCTGCGTTGTTTATGCCTTTTGTAGCCTCAGTGCAGTTTGCTCAGGCAGCATTTTTTGTATTTCTTGCCGCTGCCACACGGGCAAGGATCGTTGCGGCCGGTCTTGGGTTGATTGCGGGTGTAGGTTTCCACTGGTGCCCTGTCGTATTGCGGATGATATTCTATCTCTTCTGGTGCCCTGTCGTATTGCGGATGATATTCTATCTCTTCCCTCTCTCGGTCTTCCCGTACCCAGCGCAGCTGGCGTTTTATGATTGCCTCTGGGTCGTAGAATTGCCAGGGGTTTTCGAAGTTGTCCCAGCCTGGTTGGTCTCCCCTGGAGAAGGCGCGGTCGATATCCTTGTTGTTGAATGTGTTATGGAACCAGTCATCTGGGTCTTGCAGTTTATCCAACTGCTCCATCAATGGCCGGTGCCGCGCCCTGGGGAAGTCCAGCAGGTGGTCCCCTGCTGCTATATGTCGGAATTCCAGTTCTTCAGTTTCATCAGCGCAGAGTGTGGCAAGCCAGTCCACGGCGCTTTCTAGCTGCTCTGCACCACTGGCTGCGGCCTCGGCCAGAACGCACTCAACGGCATGGCTACGGGGGTACCAGTCCAACCCTTTGTCTTCTGCTATTTGCCGCATTGGTTCGGAGGTGTAATCAGATTTGTTGCGGCACAAGGCGGGCCAGTAGCCAGAAGTCCAGTCGGGTAATTCACTACTGGAACTGTCATAGGTGATGCGGCGGAATCCTTCCAGTAGGGCTGTGGCTGATGCCTCTCCTGGGATGAGGCCAAGGATGAAAGTGGCGTGCAGTAGCCCCCACCAGTCACCTATGTCTGCATCGTTACTCCAGTTGGCCTCGTTTTGTAGGTGTTTTTGCAGTAGCGGCACCATCTTTTCGCCACGGTTGGCGCATTCGTGCACTACCTCCAATGGGAGCCGGTCTTCATGGTTGGCGACAAGGGAGAATAGGGCGGTCTCGTCCGAGGCTGTTAGTTCCTCTTCAGTGAAACTGTGTATGGGTGGCAGTTCCTCTTCAGTCAGGTCATTTTCTTCCATCGTGGTGGTTATGAATTGCAGATAGATCGCTTGGGCGAGTTCGGTGATGATCTCCGGGCTGCTTCGCAGCTCTTGAGGTCCTGACTGTTCAAGCCCCAGCTCATTTCGCAACTCTTCATTGATCATGGAGTTTAGGATTGTAAGCACCATGCCTGCTTCCGGAAGGTCCTTGGTGTATTCTTCCCACTGTGCTTCATGGAGTTCCACCGCACGAAAATATCCCTTTATCCATCGTTCCGGTTCATCTTGCTGGGTTGCCTGGAATTGAGCCTCAAACTCAAATAGTGAAAGATCTTCACTGAGGAAATCTATGTTATTTAGAATCTCTTCTTGGATGGAATCGGCAAGTGGTTGTTTTCCACCTAGCTCTTGCCAGAGCCTGTCAAGATCCGGGTCGGGTGTGGTGGCGAAGCCAGTCAACAGGCCGTGAAGATAGGGCGGGTCAATACTATAGCCGTCGCTGTGTAATTCGGCCACAAGTTCTTGAAAATCGTCACTCATTCTGTTTCTCCGTATTTGGCTGCGGCCTGCTGGTGTAATCTTGCGATCTCTTTGCGCAGAGTACAGGGTTTCATTACTTCTACGTCAGGGCCGTGTTTCATGATGTCCATAATAAGTTCACGTGGGTCGGAATAGGGTATTTGTAGTTCATAATAGCCATCATTTTGCCATACCCATTGTTGTTGTGGATGCCAGGTCTCCCTGGCGACCCAGCTTGCCCGCTCAGGAGTAAAGTGCAGTATTGCGATCTGGTCCGGTTTTCCGGCAAAGATGCCGTAGGCGGTAGCATAGTGCTGGTCTAGCTCAGGTTCAGGGATATCAATGGCCCGCTCTGATAGTGTTTTGGCGGTCTGGATGATGTCTAACGCGAAGGTGCGTAGTCCGTTCCGCAGATGGCAATATGCGTCGATATACCAGTTGTCCCGGTAGTGGACCAGGCGTTGGGGGGATATGTTGCGTTGGGTGTCCTCGTTTAGGTTGTGGTAGTCAATACAGAGCCGGTGGCGGTCGGCCACAGCTCCGGCCACTGTCTGAAAGTGTTCTCCGGTGGGGCGTGCGGCCATCTTCAAGATGCGGACCCGATGGCTGATCTGGTCACTGCCTGTAGGTTGGGCCTGGAGTATTGTATTGATGCGCTCTTTCAGAGGTGCAAGCTGGTGTTCTAGAAGCCCAGGTTGCACGTGAGTTAGAAGTTGTTGTGCACTGAGTAGCGCATGGAGTTCTGATGCATTGAACCAGATGCCAGGCAGTTCATACATTTCCCCATCACTGCGATCATAATAATAGCCGTTCTGCTCACGGTCGTATTTAATAGGGGCATTTAGGTATAGGCGCATGGAATCGATGATGCGTTTAGCGGTGGCGCGGGAACACTCCAGTTTCTCTTCGATCCTTCTGCGTGATACCGGCAGGCGAGAAGCAGTCAGCAGTTTGTGCAAGTCAAAAATACGATCAAATCTGTCCATGGTAGTTGTCTGTTTTGTCCACGATATTATTCTTGTATTCTAGATTTAAACAGTATGGTCTTGGCTCAAGCTATATGATTTATGGATTGTGGGAAATTATACATGAGTTTGCCAAAATCAAACTATTCATAACTGATTTAGAGGATTAATGCCATGGTATCTCTAGAAACCCCGGTGTGTGATTTTGGTCAGGAGGCACCCGGCTTTAGCCTGCCTGGAGTGGACGGGCAGAATTGGACCCTGGAGGAGTGTGCGGGAGAGGCAGGGCTGTTGGTGATGTTTATCTGTAATCACTGCCCCTATGTGCAGTCGATCCGGGATCGGATTGTGCGTGACACCAACGAGCTTGCCGCGCTGGGGGTGGGCAGTGTGGCCATCATGTCCAATGATCCGGCTGAGTATCCAGAGGATTCGTTTGAGAATATGCAGAAGGTAGCGCAGGAGTTTGGTTTCAGTTTCCCCTACCTGCTGGATAAGACCCAGGAGGTGGCCAAGACCTATGGTGCTGTCTGTACCCCGGATTTCTTCGGTTACAACGCCGGTTTGAAACTGCAGTATCGTGGCCGCCTGGATGAATCAAGAAAGGATGCGGCAGCCCCGGATGTAAGGCGTGATCTGTTTGAGGCGATGCAGCAGGTGGCCACTACCGGCGCAGGCCCAAAAGATCAGATACCGAGTATGGGTTGTTCCATTAAATGGCGAGAGTAACTGGGGCAGGTTGAGCTGATTTTTCAAATTTATATCTCTTGTAATGGGGTTTATATGAAAAAAGTGATGTTGATCATTTCGTTATTATCTGTGTTTTCAGTGGCTCAGGCTGAATTAACTATTAATCAAAGAGTTTATTTGGATATGTTAAAGGCTAAAAATGCCTTGCCAGAACAACAAGTTAAGATTGGAAGAAAATGGCTTGGCGGGAAAGTTGGCTGTAAGAACTATATTGATATTGCTTATAGCCATTCTCAATCTGAGTGGAGTGCTATTAATGATAATAAGCAAATTAAAGGGGCAATTCTTAAAATTTGTCCAAATGCTAAGACTAAAAAAATGAACGATAGAGGTATTAAAAGAATTTTTGGTTATCTTTACCATTGTGCTAATGATGCTCCAGCAACCAATCTTATGGAATATAATGGCCCTATAAACTGTGGGTTTCTTTAGTTTTTATTGAAACCCCTGGCTATGCCGGGTGGGATTACCACCTGTTTGAGGCTGTGAAGCAGACGGCTGCTACAGGTGCTGAACTCAAAGATCAGATGCTGAGTATGGGCTGTTCTATTACATGGTTTTAGTGACATATTCAGAATACGGCTTCTTGCCGGGCCTGCTTGGTTGTATTGGTGGCCCCTTTGAGTGAGAATATCGCCCTTTGCCACCTTATAAATACAGGAAAAAGAGATGTCATCACGCAGAGAGCTTGCCAATGCAATCCGCGCACTGAGCATGGATGCCGTGCAGAAAGCAAATTCCGGTCACCCCGGAGCACCCATGGGAATGGCCGATATCGCCGAGGCCCTGTGGAATGATCATCTGAAGCACAATCCGGCTAACCCTGAGTGGTTTGATCGTGATCGCTTTGTACTGTCCAACGGTCACGGCTCCATGTTGATCTACTCCCTGCTGCATCTGAGTGGTTACGACCTGAGTGTGGATGATCTGAAGAGCTTCCGTCAGCTCCACTCCAAGACCCCCGGTCACCCGGAATATGGTTATGCGCCAGGTGTGGAGACCACCACCGGTCCCCTGGGGCAGGGCATCACCAATGCGGTTGGCATGGCCCTGGCAGAGAAGACCCTGGCCGCCCAGTTCAACCGTGATGGCCACAATATTGTCGATCACTACACCTACTCCTTTCTGGGTGACGGCTGCATGATGGAGGGGGTCTCCCACGAGGCCTGCTCCCTGGCCGGGGTACTCAAGCTGGGTAAGTTGATCGCGGTGTGGGATGACAACGGCATCTCCATCGATGGTGAGCTGGAGGCCTGGTTTGCCGACGATACCCCCAAGCGGTTCGAGGCCTATGGCTGGCATGTGATCTCCGATGTAGATGGGCATGATGCCGAGGCCATATCCAAGGCCATCGCGGCGGCCAAGGCGGTAACCGACAAGCCGAGCCTGATCTGTGCCCGAACCACTATCGGTTTTGGTTCACCCAATCTTGCCGGTAGTCATAACTGCCACGGCGCCCCGCTGGGTGCTGATGAGATTGCCGCCACCCGTGAGCAACTGGGGTGGACCCACGCTGCATTTGAGATTCCACAAGATATCTATGCCGGTTGGGACGCAAAAGAGAAAGGTGCTGCAAATGAGGGTGCATGGGATGAGCAGTTCGCTGCCTATGCCGCCGCCCACCCGGAACTGGCTGCCGAGTTCAAGCGCCGTATGGCTGGTGATCTGCCTGAGAACTGGGAGCAGGTTGCTGCTGACTTCATCAACCAGGTGGACGCAGAAGAGGCCTCCCCCGCCACCCGCAAGGCGTCTCAGAACGCCCTTAATGGTTACGGTCCATATCTGCCTGATCTGTTTGGTGGCTCTGCCGATCTTACCCCATCCAACCTCACCGCCTGGTCCGGTTCCCGTGCGGTTACCGACGGCCATGTGGATGGTAACTACATATCGTATGGGGTGCGCGAGTTTGGCATGACTGCCCTGATGAACGGTATGGCGCTACATGGTGGTTTTATTCCATACGGCGCCACCTTCCTGGTGTTCTCTGACTACGCCCGTAACGCCCTGCGCATGGCTGCCCTGATGCGGCAGCGTACAATTCATGTCTATACCCATGACTCCATCGGTCTGGGTGAGGATGGCCCTACCCATCAGCCGGTGGAGCATGTCTCCAGCCTGCGCCTGATGCCAAACATGCATGTATGGCGTCCCTGTGATGCGGTGGAGACCGCTGTGGCCTGGCAACAGGCCATAGAGAAGGCGGATGGCCCTACCAGCCTGATACTCTCTCGTCAGGGTTTGGCCCACCAACCACGCAGCGCGCAGCAGCTGTCTGACATCGCCCGTGGCGGCTATGTGCTGGAAGATTGCGATGGCACCCCGGATGCAATCATCATCGCCACCGGCTCTGAGGTGGCGCTTGCGGTTGCCGCAGCCGCCCAGATGGACGCGAAGGTCCGAGTTGTGTCCATGCCTTGTGCAGAGTCCTTCGAGGCCCAGGACGCGGCATACCGGGAGTCGGTACTCCCTGCCGGCGTAACCGCTCGGGTTGCGGCAGAGGCCGGGGTGACCAATTTCTGGTACAAATATGTTGGCCTGAACGGCAAGGTTGTGGGTATCGACCGCTTCGGCGAGTCAGCCCCGGCTGGACAGCTGTTCGAGCAGTTTGGTTTCACCGTGGATAATCTGGTCCAGACGGTTCAAGAGCTCCTGTGATTGCTCCCTGTCTGCGGGTGCAGATCATCGGTCAAGGTGGAGATCTCTCCAGATGCCGATAAAGCTGGTGATCAATGGCTATGGTCGTATCGGGCGCAGCATCCTGCGCGCCCTGTACGAGTCTGGTCGTGATGACCTGCAGGTGGTGGCCATCAATGATCTGGGTGATATCAACGTCAACTCTCATCTGACCCAGTTTGATACCGCTCATGGTCGTTTCCCCGGCGAGGTAGCGGTGGATGGTGACTGTATACTGATCAACGGTGACCGTATCCGGGTGTTTTCCGAGCCAGATCCCAGTAAATTGCCCTGGGCTGAACTGGGCGTGGATGTGGTGCATGAGTGTACTGGTGTATTTACCCACCGTGAACAGGCGGAACTGCATCTGCAATCAGGTGCTGGCAAGGTGCTGATCTCTGCGCCCGGTGGTCAGAATATGGATGCCACCATTGTATACGGGGTGAATCACCACACCCTGAAGAGTACAGATCGAATCATCTCCAACGCCTCCTGTACCACTAACTGTTTGGCTGCCACTCTGGAACCGTTGTGCCGTGAGCTGGGGGTTAAGAATGGCATGATGACCTCGGTACACGCCTTTACCAATGAGCAGGTGCTAACCGATGCGCACAATGAAAATCTGCGCTATGCCCGTTCTGCTACCAGCTCTATTGTTCCTCATGGGACCGGAGCCACTGCGGTTATTGGCCAGGTGATGCCTGAGCTTGCCGGGAGGTTGAGCGGCTTTACCATGCGGGTTCCCACCATCAACGTATCTATAATTGACCTGACCATTCAGGTAGCACGTGATACCTCAGTGGATGAGGTAAATGCCATTATGCAGCTGGCCGCCGATGGTTCTATCCTGAGCTATAACTCAATGCTGCTGGTGTCGGTGGATTTCAACCATAATGCAAACTCGGCCTGCTTTGATTCAACCCTGACCCAGGTGAACCAGCGGCTGGTGAAAGTGTGTTCCTGGTATGATAATGAGTGGGGCTTTTCCAATCGCATGCTGGACACAACGGCTGCAATGATGGATGCTCAATAATCAATCAGTGTCCGACCGGGAATAAACAATTAACCGCGAAGCACGCAAAGTTTGTAGGCTGGGATAAGCGTAGCGTTCCCGGCAAGATGCTTTAAATATCCACCGATAAGTCGCCAGAAACGCTATCGCTTATTCTGGCCTACAGTGTAGGGTGTAGTAGGATGTCTGTAATAAAAATGACCGATCTGGATCTCTCCGGCAAGCGGCTGCTGATTCGCCAGGATCTCAATGTTCCCATCAAGGATGGCAGGGTCGCCAGCGACAAGCGCATCCGTGCTTCCATACCAACCATACAGCATGCCATGCAGGCCGGGGCCAGGGTTATGCTGATGTCACATCTGGGGCGTCCCACCGAGGGGGAGTCAGCGCCAGAGTTCTCCATGCGACCGGTGGCCGACTATTTGACTGATGCCCTGGGGGTGGAGGTGAGGCTGGTATCAGATTATCTGCAGACGCCACCTCAGCTTGAGGATGGTGGAGTGGTCTTGCTGGAAAACTGCCGCTTTAATCCAGGCGAGAAGAAGAATTCTGAACAGTTGGCCAAATCTTATGCTGCCCTGTGTGACATATTTGTAATGGATGCCTTTGGTACCGCGCATCGGGCCCAGGCCTCCACCTATGGTGCCGGTATGTTTGCCCCGGCAGCCTGTGCCGGCCCCCTGCTGGCCGGAGAGTTGGAGGCTCTAGGTCTAGCCCTGGATAACCCGTCACGCCCCATGGTGGCCATTGTGGGTGGCTCCAAGGTCTCCACCAAACTCACGGTGCTGGATGCACTTTCCCAGGTGGTGGATCAGCTGATCCCTGGTGGTGGTATCGCCAACACCTTTATCGCCGCTGCTGGTTATAATGTAGGGAAATCACTATACGAACAGGATCTGATCCCTGAGGCCCAGCGTCTGATGCAGGCAGCCAAGGCCAAGGGTGGCGAGATCCCAGTACCCACGGATGTGGTGGTGGGTAAAGAGTTTTCCGAAACGGCAGCAGCAGTTGTCAAGCGGGTAGAGGATGTGTCCGACGACGATATGATCTTCGATATTGGGCCTGAGACCGCACTCCGTTTTGCCGGGATGATGCAGGCGGCCGGCACCATTGTCTGGAATGGCCCTGTAGGGGTGTTCGAGTTTGACCAGTTTGGTGAAGGGACCAGAATATTGGGAGAGGCGATTGCCGAATCAGATGCCTTTTCCATTGCCGGTGGTGGCGATACACTCGCGGCGGTGGATAAGTACGGGATTGCCGATAGGGTGTCATATATCTCCACTGGCGGTGGGGCCTTCCTGGAGTTTCTGGAAGGCAACAAGCTACCGGCGGTGGCCATGCTTGAAAGCAAGAGCCCTTAGAACGAGATTTGTTATACCGGGGGTCGAAGTCGATTGGGATGAGATTGTGGAAACACACATTCATATATGCCGTAATCGATTCCGACCCAGAGCCATAAATCATCAAAATGTATATTTAGTCTGGCAATATGTGGCTGTTATACGCAGATGTTAGACCATCAAGGAGTAACTCATGATCGTAACAACCGACCTTCTATTTGAACACGCCTACGGTAACTATGCCGTTGGGGCATACAACATCAACAATGCTGAGCAGATCATGGGGCTGTTTCGTGGCAATATCGACAGTAAGGCTCCATTCATTGTCCAGCTCTCCAAGGGAGCGCGCTCCTATACCGACAAACGGCTGCTGGAGGCGATGATACGCGCTGCAGATGAGATCTTCCCAGAAGCCATATTTGCGGTACATCTGGATCATGGTGATGAGCAGGCCTGCTATGACTGTATCGATAGTGGCTTCTATAGCTCGGTGATGATCGACGCCAGTGCTGAGGAGTTTGAAGAGAATATCGCCATCACCAAGCGAGTGGTGGAAGCGGCCCATGCCAAGGGTATTGTAGTGGAGGCCGAACTGGGCAAACTGGGAGGCGTGGAAGAGCATGTCTCTGTTGCCGAGGCGGATGCCAAACTTACCGATCCGAAAGAGGTGGAGGAGTTTGTCACCCGAACCGGCTGCGACAGCCTGGCCTGTGCCATCGGCACCAGCCATGGCGCCTACAAGTTCACCGGTTCCCAGGGGCTGCACTTTAATGTGATCGAGGATATCGCCAAGCTGCTGCCTGGTTTCCCCATGGTGATGCATGGGTCCAGCTCGGTACCCCAGGATGAAGTCAAGCGTATCAATGCAGCTGGCGGTCAGATGGGTGGTGCCAAGGGCGTGGATGAGGCGGAGATATCCAAGGCCAGCAAGATGGGTGTGACCAAGGTGAATATCGATACCGATGGCCGTCTGGTGTGGTGCCGGGTGCATCGTGAACATTTACTGGAGAATCCGGAGAACTTTGATCTACGCGGACCAGGTAAGGTGTTTATGGCTGAGTATGCCGACTATATCGCGCATAAGAGTGAGGTGCTGGGCAGTGCTGGTCAGCTGGATAGTGTGCGGGAATTTATCAAGAACAAGGTGGTATAAAAAATTGCCAATTAGAGCCCGCTGCTACAGCGGGCTTTGATTACGGTAAGATAGAAGGCGTGTGGGGATTGGATGATGTACTACATTCGTTCAGTTTTTAGACGC
>JAAGZL010000586.1 GCA_024206335.1 Gammaproteobacteria bacterium | reverse complement strand
AACTTTTGATAGGATTTTAGCAATATACTTGCTTAGTATTACATATGCTTGTATGCTTATATTTGATCCTGCTTAGTATATGTTATATATAAAGTACTACTATATTCTACTACCGTTTACACTACCGTCTGTATTTTGGTCAGTATTCCCCCAAATTTCTCAAAATTTTTTTGGCCCTCGGACCATTTCCATTACTAGCTTCACCTGTAACTACTACTGCTGTTATATTCCTGCTTCATATATGTTATAAGGCTTACTGCTATATTCCTGCTTCATGTATATTATATGGTATATCTTCATTCATACTGTCCAATAGTGTAGGTATATCTTGTACTAGTTGCATAGATACTATATATAAAATCCTTGCGTACTACCAAGTTGAATTGTCCTATACTTGTAGTAAAGATATAGACCAAACTGACTTACATCGTTCTGAACCCAGCTCACTTGCCTCTATATGTGATGAGCAACCACACTAGTAGTACTAATTAATATATATGAATAGACAAGCCGACATCGAGGTGCCAATGCTATGCCTCTATATGATCTATTAGCTTATATAAGCCTGTTATCCAAGGAGTAACTGTTGTCCAATATGTTACAAGTAAGTTCACTAATCCTCTCCAATACTCTACTACTAATAACCTACATTTAAAGTGTCCTATGATATGTCCTTACTAAAACTACTACCAGTGTTATATACTCTCTTAGATTCTTACTGTTAATCTACATAAAGGAATAGCCCCAATCAAATAGTCTAGTGTTACATGCTTACCAATGTGTCTCTGCTAATACTGTTAGTTACATATCCTTCCAATATACATCCTGTCTACTAGTATCTCTAAGTCTCTTTCCCAATAAAGCTTCTCAAGGTCTTTTTGTCCTATACTATTAATACCAATGTCTTCACATAGTCTAGTGTTTGTCTTGAATGTGTCTATAGAAAATAGGTTGAATCATTAAGTCTTTCATGCGGGTCACTATTAAAGTGACAAGGAATTTAGCTACCTTTGGACGGTTATAGTTACAGCCAACATTTACTTGTTCTTACAGGATATAGGTTGAATGTTACTTACAACTATTAAAGATCTTAAGCTATCTACTATGTTTTTGCTAAACTGTCACTTGGTTGTATCTCTATTGGTCCTAAGGTATTGATTGTGTTATATTGAATTCCATATGTTTATGCCAATAAGTATGGATACACTGTCTCTGTCCTAATACATGTCACATAATGTGTTGATCAGTAATATAACTGCTGTTCTACCTTGTCTACTTGTATACTGTAATATGGTGACTATAAACATGGTGGTCTATTGATAACTGTCTTAACTAACCTCTTACTATGTACTACAGCTGCCAGTATATCTCTAATCCTAATGCTACTACTATTGAACTCTACCACAAAATGGATTCATGCATATGTACTGTGTCTATAAAGAAGCTAATTAGTTTATCAGGTGTTAAGTGTTATATACAAGGTTAATGCTGCTAATACTACTCCTACTGATTCCTTTGTCTACTGCTAGTGGCTATCTTATTTTAACATAAAGAATACTTGTACACATACTTGGACTGTCTAATGAACTCTTGTGGTATAAGCTGATACTCATGGACACTGTAATCTCTCTACTCTATTCAATTCTACTTGTAATATGGATGCATTAATATGTTGTGTTGTCTACTGCTGCTGTTAACCAATGAATTCCTGTTTGCTATATATTATAAAGGTTCATATATGCTGCTAATGTGTTACTACTATAATCATACATATGGAGTCCTATTTCATATATAATATAATGGAAGAATTCTGGTGCTGTCGGCACATATTAATCAAAGTAAGATTT
>JAAGZL010000585.1 GCA_024206335.1 Gammaproteobacteria bacterium | reverse complement strand
CGAGCATTATTGTTCTAGCTGGTCTGTTAGGGAGTAAGAAAAATGAATAATATTTACGGATATTGCCCTTTGTGCACCGCACCTGGGGTTAAAAGAGAAAGAAGGCCTAATGGAGATGATACATGCCAGAATGGTCATGTATACTTTAGCTCAGATGCTGTTAATCAACCAGCTGATATTGTGAGCAAGCTTGAATCTGCTATGGACATCCTGCGTAAAGCCATGGTGGATAAAGCAGAAGGCGAACTGTATCACACTTGGAAATGTAATATTAAATTCTTTATTTATGACGCAATACTGGATGAAATAGAAAGGCCTGAGCCAGACTTTTCAATGAAGCAGCTTTCTGATGCTTGCGATTGTGGTGCCGAGGCATTTTTAAATGAATTATTAAAAGGAAAATAATCATGAACGAGTATGAAGAAGAATTGGCAAGAATATTAGATAAACTCAATAAAGAACCAGAAGGCAAGCGGGCTGATTTATCTGGATTTGATTTTTCTAGAACTAATTTATATAAGATTG
>JAAGZL010000583.1 GCA_024206335.1 Gammaproteobacteria bacterium | reverse complement strand
TGCAGGCAAGCACTTTAATACTGGACACAGGAGTACACACCACACAACCAATCAGATATACTTTTTTACTACTAGACATGGAGACTGATATGCAGGCAAGCACTTTGAATACTAGACACACCAGCTATGCTAAACAGCCAATTCTTAGACACCTAGCACATGAAGAACATAACCAATCAGATATACTTTAATACTAGACACAGGAGTACACACCACACAACCAATCAGATATACTTTAATACTAGACATGGAGAACTGATATGCAGGCAAGCACTTTTGAATACACACCTCGTACTAACCTATTAAGCTTAAGCAGACCATTAGCCAACATGATGATGAGTACTACACACTACCAACAGGACCAACTTTTATGCCAACACAACCACACAACCAATCAGATATACTTTAATACTAGACACAGGAGTTACGCTTAGCCAAGGTGATGGGCTGGACATCTACCAACTTGTACATGGAGACTGATATGCAGGCAAGCACTTTAACACTAGGCTGGAAGTTACATAGAGAGCTCAGCAATAGTGTGTATCAGCTTATACTATTAGAGGTTATTAGTCAAACCAAGAGTGCAATCAGATCCTTGTAGGTTAAAATAAGATAGTCATCAAGAGTACAACATGGAACAAATAGGAGCAAGACCAGCAGCATTAATCTCATACGCAACACTTAACACCTGATAAACTAATAGACCCTCTTAGCCACACTGTACATGTCCATGAATCCATTTGTTGTAGAGCTAGCACATATTGTAGGAGAGAACGAGAGATATACTGGAAGCTGTAGTAATACTGGAAGCACACTAGTCAAGATAGGAGCCAATAGACTGTTACACCTATAGTTATCACATAGTTAGACACAATGCAGGATAAGGCAGAACACTAGTTACATTGTCAGTTCAACACATTATACGATATGCATCAGGACAGAGATAGAGTACATTCGTCAATAGGCATAAACATATGGAACTTAATGCAGGACACTTAACATCTTAGGACTAATAGAGACACAACTGGATGACTGTTTAGCAGAAGCATAGTAGATAGGTTTAAGATTTTTAATAGTTGTAAGTGATACTTGATCAATGCTTGTAGGAACAAGTAAACGTTGGCTGTAACTATAACCGTCCGAAGGTAGCAAAGTTCCTTGTCACCTAAATAGTGACCCGCATGAAAGACTTAACGATTCAGCTTATATTCTATAGGCACACCATAGCAGAACACTATACTACGTGAAGATATGTACAACATTAGGACAGGACAAAAAGACCTTGAGAAGCTTTATTAGGAGAGAGAACCAGAGACACTGATAGCAGAGACACATACTAGTACGAGTGAACACACTTTCCAGCATCACCGCATTGCCAAGCATGCAACATCTTAGCGTCTTAGCATCTTAGCATCACCATTAGACATGTAGGCAAGCACTTAGAACTAGGTTATTTTATTGGGGTTATGCCTTTATGTAAGTCAATAGTAGGACACCAAGAGAACATACTGGAAGAGAGCAATACTTTTAGCAAGGACATATCACAGGACATTTGAACACAGAGACACAGTAGTGAAGGTT
>JAAGZL010000582.1 GCA_024206335.1 Gammaproteobacteria bacterium | reverse complement strand
GCATCCCGATTGCCCTGAACGATACATCTACCATTAGTCTGGTTAGTAAAACCAAATCCAACCCGGGCTTTCTTGAGGCCCGGAGCTAGCATCTGAAAGGTATCTTCAAGTAGCGGAATCAGATCAAACAACTCTGGCGAATAATGACCACCTCGGGTAAAAGCTAGCATGTCATTTATCTGACGCTCCATGAGCTGCAAACTGGCTTTTATCCGCTCCGAGAAGCGCTGACGCCGTTCCGGTTCCAGCTCTTCACTGGTGAGATGTGATGAATACAGCAATGCAGAAGAGAGTGGAGTGCGTATCTGATGAGCGAGCTGGGCCGCCATTTTGCCCATGGTACTGAGTTTCTGTCTACGATTGAGTCTATCCTGCAGTTCCCGTGTCTCAGTTATATCCAGAAATAACAGGATACGGCCCTGGTCAGAATCGAGCTTGCGTTCGGTCATACTCACCAGGCAACCGTTACAAAGAGACTGCTCTTTTCCGTTCTGACCTGGCTGGAAGTTGTTTGAGTAGATGTAACTCCAGCGGTCTCCCGTCTGGAAGTCATTGAATAGTTCAGCTGCAGCCGGATTGAACTGTTCTACCCTATTCTGGCCATCCAATACCACCACCGCTGCGGGTAGTGCATCTAGAAGTTGGCCCAGACGGTTGGCAAGTAACTCTTTTTCGGCCAGTTGGCGCATACGTTCAGATCTTGCCGTTACCAGCTCTGAACTGAGGTGTTGCACCTGATCCTGTAGTTGCTGATAGGAGTCCACCAACTGCTCTGATACCTGGTTAAAAACCAGGAAGGCATCTTCAAGCTGACTCTGGTTGGGCCGGTTTCCACTGTTTGTTTGCATATTCCACTACCAATTGAAAATTGTCTGTGTATCGCTTCAACTGGTTAGCTGCAATATACGTGCCTATTTATATTATCCTTTAATTACAACATATTACGATTGCTATAATTGATTGCGTCAATTATCTGTCTGGACCTACCCCCTCTGAATGCCATATTTCCGTAGCTTCTCTACCAGGGTAGTTCGACGCATCTTGAGTGACTTGGCCGCATGGGCAACCACCCCGCCGGACTCATCCAATGCCTGTTTAATTAGAGATAGCTCCATATCGCCCAGATGGGCCTTGAGATCAATACCATCTTTCGGCAGTCTGGGAACAGACTGGATGGTGCCTGGCTCATCCCCATGCACCGTAACCAATGGAAGGTTATGGTCACCATCGATGCGTGGAAGCTCTATTCCCTCTCGGAATTTTTCCGGTAGTTCTTTGACATCCACCACCCCATAGGGATAGAGAATGGCCAGGCGCTCAATCAGGTTTGCCAACTCACGTACATTTCCCGGCCACTGATACTGAGACAGGGCAGCAACTGCAGCCGGGGTCAGGCGAACAGACCCGCGTTTCTCGGTCTCGATCCTGGAGATAAGATCGGTTACAAGTACCGCCACATCCGCTACCCGTTCCCGGAGTGGTGCCACTTCGATTGGGAATACATTCAATCGGTAGTAGAGGTCTTCACGAAATTTATCCTGTTCAATCAGCTGCTCCAGATTACGATGGGTTGCAGCAATTATCCTGACACAGCAATTAATAGTCTTATTACTACCAACCCGTTCAAAAGAGCGCTCCTGGAGCACACGCAGAATCTTTACCTGCATGGAAATGCTCATATCACCGATCTCATCCAGAAATAGGGTTCCACCTTCTGCCATTTCAAACCGGCCCTGCCTGGAGTTAATTGCTCCAGTGAATGCCCCCTTCTCATGCCCAAACAACTCGCTCTCCAGCAGATCAGCCGGGATTGCACCACAATTTACCGGTACAAATGGCTTACCACGTCGATTCGAATGAAAATGCAGTTTGCGAGCCACAACCTCTTTGCCGGTACCGGACTCGCCCAGTATCAGCACGGTGGCCTCTGAGTCTGCAACCTGTTCTATTAGTCGATTGGTCTGGCGAGTGGCACGGCTGTTGCCTGACGAACTCCGGAACAGCTCCAGCCTTCTTTTTGTATTTTCCCCCGAGGCCTGATTTTCAATATACAGCTGGGCCTGCGACAGGGCATTCAACAGAATTGAGTAACTGGTTGGTAGGGTGATCTCAGCCAGAACACTGGTAAGGTAGGAACATTTATTCCATGGATCTTTTTCTTCATGCACAATAAGCAGCGCCGGGGCATGCTCCATATCCTCCAGCAGTTCCACCAGTTGACGGCACTCTTCATCTGTAATGTTTGGGGCAAGCATAACTGCAATGTAGTCAACGTCCGTTTGCAGCTTCTCCGCCAAGTCGTTGATATCAGACGACACCAGAAGAGAGTAATCTACAAACTCCAGTATGCTCTTGAGGTAACTGATTCTGGATTTATCTTCATCAAATAGTAGCACCCAGCCACAAATGTGATCATGATCCAGCTTGGTGAACTGCCCCATATTCAAAATCCTGTATTGTTTTAACTGCTTTGCGAGGATCTAGCTTGATTAGTAGAACACCATATTATACGTATGTCAAAATAATGTCATTCTGCAAAGAGATGACGCAATCGCATTGTATTTGCTGGGTATTTATTGCCTGCCACTGCGGTTATTCAACTCTTAACTGGGCAATCATGCGTCGATGGTGTCGAAAAATCATTTTTTCCACCTGCTCCTGCACCACCTCACCAATTGATTCAAATTTTGCAGCTACAATAAGACCGTCAGACTCTTCACGAACCGCTATAACCTGGGCAGGAATATTCATGGCCTCAGGAATGCGGTGATCAATATGCAGCTTAATCCAGATACTACTACCAACTGCAGGTGGTGAATCACAGCATAACCATTCAATCCCAGCAGACGCCAGCTTGACCTCAGAGCTTTCTGGTATTTGATTTATACGTTGATCCAACTTCGACACCATTTCCAGCAACATATTTATCTTTGCCTCCAGGCGCATCAAAGTTAAATCACTCTCACTCTCCTCCTCCACCTTATCTCTATGCTGCTCACCCAGAAGATTCACACAACGCAAGACATGCTCATTGTGCTCAGCAACCCTAATATAGTGACTCTCATGGTACCCATCTTCTCTCACTGACCAGGACAGGGGCATTGAAGTCGCATAGATCAAGCTATCCGTAAGTGGGTTTGTATCTGAATTGTTCATCTGTTCTCCAGTGTGTACTTGACAGAATTGCGGTAGCATCATAGAAAGAAGATCAATCTGTCATTATTAGGTATTACCGACTTGAACGATATCCCTCTGGCCATGCTGTTTGGCATACTGCTACTCCTGATCCTATTATCAGCATTTTTCTCCGGCTCTGAAACAGCGCTGATGACAATCAACCGCTATCGCCTGCGTCATATGAAAAACACAGGCCATCCCGGAGCAATCCGTGCCGACAAAATCCTCAAACGGCCAGACCGTCTCATCGGCCTGATCCTGCTAGGCAATAATTTTGTAAATATCCTGGCCTCATCTCTCGCTACGATCATCGCCATCAGGATCGGCGGTGAAAGCGCCATAGCAGTTGCCGCACTCATCTTGACCATGGTTATACTTATTTTTGCCGAGGTCACACCGAAAACCCTGGCCGCCTTGCATCCAGAACGCCTCGCCTTCCCTGCTGCCTTTATCTACAAACCACTCCTACGGCTTCTCTACCCCCTTATCTGGATAGTCAACTGGATCGCCAACGGCCTGTTACATTGGTTTGGTGTTACCCCAGAGAGCAGCCAGGGGCAGACCCTGAGTCAGGACGAGCTCCGTACCGTGGTTGCTGAGGCTGAAGCCATGGTCCCCAAAAGCCACCAGAAGATGCTGCTCAGTATCCTGGACCTGGAAAATGCCACGGTTGAGGAGATCATGATCCCACGCAATGAAGTGGATGGAATCGACCTGGAAGACACTATTGAAGAGATAATTAATCAGTTGGAGACCGGATTCTATACCAGAATTGTAGTATTCGATGACGGCATAGATAACCTGGTGGGTGTTGTACATATTCGCAACGCCATGATTGCCATGGCCCAGGGTGAGTTTACCAAGAAGAAGATAAGGGAGATGGCGGAAGAGCCATATTATATCCCTGAGGGCACACCATTAAACCGACAGCTATTGAACTTCCAGCAGGAGAAGAAAGGCTTCGGTTTGGTGGTAGATGAGTATGGCGACCTGTTGGGACTGATCACCCTGGCAGATGTGCTGGAGGAGATTGTTGGTGAGTTCACCACCGACCCCTCTGACAGCATTCCTGATGTTCAACCACAACAAGATGGCAGTTTTCTTGTTGCCGGCAATGCCGAAGTACGTGAACTGGTAAAGATATTCAAATGGGATCTGCCTGAGGACGGCCCACGGACTTTAAACGGTGTGATAATAGAGTATATGGAGACCATCCCCCAGCCAGGCACATCCCTGCTCCTAAGAGGCTACCCAATGGAGATACTCCAATCCCACAAACACGCGATAAAAATGGTCAGGATCTGGCCAGACCAACGCAAACCACAGCAAATCTGATATTATGTAGTAATACTGTGATTTTACCTTACAACAAAATATACTCCAAGCCTACAACGTAAAATTAAGAAGCGGATTCCCACTCAACCCCATTTCACGGTGAGCATATTGGACCACACAGACATAAATCTAGACCAAAACCAGGATAATCTGGCCTTTAACAGCATCACCAAAGACCTGAACGACCCAACATCGGTCTTTCTCCAAGTGATCAGCGGCGAACACATAGGTCGAATAATCCCCATCACTCAATCCATGACCAGACTGGGGATCACTGAAACCGCATGCGCCGTACTGGTAAACCGAGGTAAGGAGGGCTACTACCTGTCGCACCTCGAAGGAATAATACTGCCATTGGTGGATGGCATACCTACAGGCAGTAGATCAGTTAATCTACCTGATGGCGCCTTGGTAGAGATAGAGGGTATCCAGATGAAATTCCATAAAGGAAACGACGCAGCTGCCGATAGTTAGGTTTAGGCCAAGGAATTAACCGGCCCGAAACTACACAGCCCCTTATCCACAGCGGAGGTTCCAGCAGCATGACCAGTGAAAATAGACGCAAATTTCAGCGCATCCTGTTTGATTCTGAAGCCAAAATCGAGGATGACTCAGGTCACATTTCAGTCCATCTTTTGGATATATCACTGAATGGCGCGCTGATTGAACGTCCTGATAACTGGTCTGGCTCCATCAACGACGAAATCGCTCTGTCGGTGCAGCTGGATCCAGACGATGAATTCACTATCCGCATGCAGACCAGACTGGTCTATCCCAAAGACAACCACATGGGTCTGCACTGCGAGCACATCGATATAGACAGCATGACCAACCTACGGCGTCTGGTGGAGCTGAATCTGTCAAATACAGAACTCCTGGAACGTGAACTGGTAGCGCTGGGTTAAATCGCATCCAGGGCGTCAGACAGCCGGTCTACGGCCGTTACCTCAACCCCATCAATATTCCGTTTCGGGGCATTGGCCCGGGGTAGTATCACCCGTTTGAAACCGTGTTTAGCCGCCTCCTGCAGGCGCTCCTGACCACTGGGTACCGGCCGAATCTCACCCGCCAAACCCACCTCACCAAACATCGCCAGATCATGGGGTAGCGGCCGATCTCGATAGCTGGAGAGCACCGCCATCAGCACCGGCAGGTCAGCTGCGGTTTCCGTAATACGCACACCACCCACCACATTGACATAGACATCCTGATCAAACATCCCGATCCCGCCATGGCGATGCAGCACAGCCAACAGCATATTTAGGCGGTTCTGCTCCATACCCAGGGTAACTCGCCTGGGGTTGCCCAGGTGGCTCTCATCCACCAGGGATTGCACCTCCACCATCAGGGGGCGGCTCCCCTCTCGGGTTACCAGAATGGCACTACCTGGCACCTCTTTCTGGTGTCGCGACAGGAATATGGCCGAGGGGTTGCTCACCTCACGCAGACCTTTATCGGTCATGGCAAACACCCCCAGCTCATTGACCGCACCAAAGCGGTTTTTGATGGTACGTATGAGACGGAACTGGCTGCCCTGCTCCCCCTCAAAATAGAGCACCGTGTCCACCATATGCTCCAACACTCTGGGACCTGCCAAGGTCCCCTCCTTGGTGACATGGCCCACCAGAAATATGGCGGTACCCATCTGCTTGGCAAAACGCACCAGTTGTGCCGTTGACTCCCGTACCTGAGCAACAGAGCCCGGGGCCGACTGCAACATTTCGGTGTATACGGTCTGGATGGAGTCGATGACCATCACGCTGGGACGCTCAATGGCCGCCTGTTTCAGAATGGTCTCCACACAGGTCTCGGACAACAGCCTGAGACCATCACATGGCAGACCAAGTCTGCGGGCGCGCATACTGATCTGTTCTGGTGACTCCTCACCGCTTATGTAGAGGGTAGGCAACTGCCCGGAGAATTTGGCCATGGCCTGGGTCAGCAGGGTGGATTTTCCGATCCCAGGATCGCCACCGATCAGTATCACAGAACCGGTAACCAGCCCTCCTCCCAGCACTCGATCCAGCTCACTAATCCCGGTAGATACACCCTGTTTCAACGACGGTTCTATATCCGACAGAGCAAATACCTGCGGAGTGGGAACAGCACCAGCATAGCCTGAGAAGCGCGTATTTTTCATGGTCTTAGTGACAGCAGCAGTCTCGCCCAGGCTGTTCCAATCCCCACAATCCGGGCACTGGCCGGACCACTTGGGGAATACCCCGCCACAACCACTGCAGCAGTAGGCGGTTTTATCCTTCAATCCGGCTGGCCCTGGATGAACTCAACCCGGCTGGTAACGCCACAAAACAGCTCATAGGATATGGTACCGGCGTACTGGGCAATGGTCTCCGCTGGCAGGCCTCTGCCCCACAGCGTCACCCGATCTCCGGTCGCCGCATCCGGCTGGGAGCGCAGATCAACGGTGATCATATCCATGGAAACCCGACCAATAAGCGGCACCAACTCTCCATTCAGCAACACAGGCGTACCGGAAGGGGCATGCCGTGGATAACCGTCACCGTAGCCTATGGCCACGACCCCCACCGGCATATTCTCCGGACAGATCCAGCTCTTAGCGTAGCCCACACCATCCCCTTTCGAGAAATTACTGATGGCAATCAGGCTGCTTTGCAGGGTCATGACCGGACGCAGACCATCATCCACACCACTCCTGCCATTAAATGGTGAGGCACCATAGAGCATGATTCCAGGCCGTACCCAGTCCAGATGTGATTCAGGCCAGTTCAGGATGGCACCAGAGTTGGCAATACTACCCGGAGCGCCGATCTGTTCTACCAGCGGCCGCATCAACCTGATCTGGTGGTCTGTTTCAGGATCATCCGGTTCATCTGCATTTGAGAGATGGGTCATGAGGCGCACCCCATCCGCCACCCCACTACATTCACTCAGCGCACGGAAGGCATTCAGGGCGTCAGCAACCGGGAATCCAAGACGGTGCATCCCGGTATCCACCTTGAGCCAGCACTGTATGGGATTGGTCAGGGTCTGTTGCTGTAGGATATTGATCTGCCCCGGCTCGTGGATCACCAATTGCAGATTATTCTCTGCTGCCTGAACCAGCTCCTGGCTGTCAAAACAGCCTTCGAGGATCACAATGGGGATGGTAACTCCGGCCTGGCGCAGGGTGAGGCCTTCACCCACCCTGGCAACCGCCACGGCATCAGCATCCTGCAGGGTGTTCGCCACGGTCAACATGCCGTGACCATAGGCATTGGCCTTCAACATCACCATCATCTGGCTTTGCGGTGCCGCCTGGCGTACCCGTTGCAGATTGTGCTCAAGCGCAGAGAGGTCGATAAAGGCCTGCGGACCGAGACCCATCAGTAACCCTCACCGCCATAGACGTCATCAATAAAGTTTTCGAACTTGGTATACTGCCCGAGAAAGGTAAGCCTGACCTTGCCGATAGGACCATTACGCTGCTTGCCGATAATGATCTCGGCAACACCCTTATCTGCACTGTCTTCGTTATAGACCTCATCACGATAGATGAAGATCACCAGATCGGCATCCTGCTCGATACTCCCCGACTCCCTCAGATCAGACATAACTGGACGCTTGTTGGGGCGCTGCTCCAGATTACGGTTAAGCTGAGAGAGGGCGATAACCGGCACGTTCAGCTCCTTGGCCAGAGCCTTGAGGGAGCGAGAGATAAAGGATATCTCAGTGGCCCGGTTTTCACCGGCAGACGGGGCCTGCATCAGCTGCAGATAATCGATCACGATCAGCCCTAGATCCCCATGCTCTCGTTTCAGACGGCGCGCCTTGGCTCGTATCTCGGTGGGGGTCAACGCCGCGCTGTCATCAATAAACAGCGGTGCCTCGGCTAGTATGCTTACCGCAGAGGTAAGACGTGGCCACTCATCATCCTCCAGCTTGCCGGTACGCACCCGATGCTGATCGATACGCCCCAGGGATGACATCATACGCATGGCCAGGGAGTCGCCCGGCATCTCCATACTGAATACCGCCACCGGCACCTTGCTGTTGATGGCCACATTCTCAGCCAGATTCATGGCAAAGGTTGTCTTGCCCATGGAAGGGCGACCGGCAACGATAAGCAGATCGGCCGGCTGCAGACCAGAGGTCATCTCATCAAAATCAGCGAAGCCGGTGCTGAGCCCGGTGATGGGTTCATCCTGCTGAAACAGGGTCTCAATCCGATCCACCGCCTTGGTGAGCAGGTTCTTGATAGAGGCAAAACCACCGCCTCCACGGGACATCTGCTCGGATATCTCAAATACCTTGGACTCCGCCTCATCCAGGAGTTCAGTACTACCCCGGCCCTCGGGCTGAAAGCCACGATCAGCAATCTCGGTACCCACCTTGATCAACTGCCGCATCACCGAGTACTCACGTACTATATCGGCGTAGGCCCGGATGTTGGCAGCACTGGGGGTATCCTTGGCCAGGGTGCCCAGATAGGCCAGACCGCCTGCATCCTTCAGCACGGATACCCGCTCCAGCTCTTCCGACAGGGTGATTACATCGAAGGGTTTGCTCTGGTCCGCCAAGCCTTGAATGGCACGAAATATCAGCTGATGCTCACGCCGATAGAAATCGATATCCACCACCTTATCGGCAATCTGATCCCAGGCGCTGTTTTCAAGCATAAGGCCGCCCAAAACCGATTGCTCACCCTGAATCGAGTGGGGTGGCACACGCAGGGCAGCAGTAGCCGCATCATCCAGCATCATTGGGGGTGGAAAGGGTTGCTCTTGCATCTCTGGTTTTGTTTTTCCATTGGGTGACTGGCTTCAGCAATCACCTGAAAACGCCATCCTGAATCCGTTGGTTCAGGCCTATATTTACCTATGGCATGACAGCTACAAATCTGCCTGCTGATTCTATCTCTACACAATTCAGATAGCACCGATTAAGCACAGTATCATAACTCGAATCGGAGGCACACACATAGATGCCAGACCCAACCAAGTTTACAAAATTTGGGTGTCGGCGGCCAAAACCCAGACAATAAAAAGCCGGACCAAGGTGTAAACACACCGGTCCGGCCAGATCTATACCAGAAACCCCTAATGGTTCAAGGAGTTCCTGTCAGGTCGCTCGACTCTACTCTTCGGCAACCACTGCAAGTTTCAGTGTGGCATCAACACCCGTATGCAGATGTATCACTACCTCAAACTCACCGGTGTGATGAAACGGACCTTCAGGCAGACGCACTTCGCGCTTAACCACCTCAACGCCGGCGGCAACCACCGCCTCTGCGATATCGGCCGTACCAACAGAACCGAACAGACGACCCTCATCACCGGCCTTGCGGCTGATGCTGACACTGAGCTCGTCGATCTTGGCCTTGCGCTCTTCAGCGGCGACCAGTAACACAGCGGCCTCTTTCTCCAGCTCGGCGCGACGAGACTCAAAGGCCTCCAGGTTTTCCTTGGTTGCAGAAACTGCACGACCGGTAGGCACCAGGTAGTTTCTTCCATAACCGGATTTAACGTTGACCTTGTCACCCAACGCACCAAGGTTTTCAATATTTTGTAACAGAATGACTTCCATCTTAGTTACCTCTGAACAGGTGTAAAATTTCTTACCTGATCCTACGGATTCAGGTACTTAGTTTGCCCCGCCGGAACTCTTTCCCTTTCCGATGCGTGACCTCAAATCCAACCAGGCATCCGCTATTCCTGCGGTTGCCAGAGTAATTACCATATGCGGTGCGGCGATGAACAACAGTACGTACATCGCAAACAACCAGCCTTGACTGACTCCAAGCTGCGCCCTGATTCCATGTGCCAGAGCCAGCCCTTGTAACAGATAGGCCGTTATCAGCAGCATGGCCAGATAATCCAGCATCGGGCTGCCAACATCCATATCCAGCAACAGCAATCCGACTACCGCAACCGTAAACATGGCAAGTGTGCGCGGCAATCTCAACTGATGAAACTCACTGCGATACCCACCCGGGTAATACAACAGTGACTGCCACCATCGCGCCAACAGCACCGATATCATCAGCTGCAGGAAAAAACCCGCCGCCATCAGACCTGTCATCCAGTGAGACAACACATCCAGCAACAGTATCTGCTGGTCTCTCTCCAGGGTCTGAGCCTGATTAAAACTCTGTAACAACGGTTCCAGCAACCTGCGCCACTCTGCCACCGGGTCACTGAATTCAACGTAATAGACTACTATTACCAACAACCCAAACAACAGTGCTACGGTGGTCGCCAACGCCAGTGAACTACTGGATCTCAACAGCAGAGCCAGAACCCACACCGGCAACCAGAGCAACAGGGTAAAACCAACCACCGAGATCGCATCAACCTGCACCAGCATTGCCAGCAGTGCACATGCTGCTGTACCCAGCAGGGTTACAAACAAACCATCTTGCGGCCCCCGACGCAACGTAACCAGGGCCACAACAGCCGAACTTATAATGCTCAACGGTGGAAACAGCAGTGACAGCAGCGCCAGGACGCCAATAGCCATCACCGCCTGCGATCTTCCACGCATCACGAAGGATGCCAGTAAACGCATCTATTCAGTCCGACTTATCGACGCAAAAGCCATGGCCCTTACATCGATGTTAAACAACTATTCGTGTTTGTCAGTGTACGGCAGCAGGGCCACGTAACGTGCCCTCTTGATTGCCGTAGACAGTTGACGCTGATACCTGGCCTTGGTACCGGTGATACGGCTAGGTACAATCTTGCCGGATTCACTGACATAGGCCTTCAGTAGATTCAGATCCTTATAATCAATTTCAGTGATCTTCTCAGCGGTAAAACGGCAGTATCTTCTGCGACGAAAATAACGTGACATACTTAATCTCTCCAAATATTCTGGTGGCGACCGTTATCCACGGTCATCAATAATTTGAGCGTTGAAATAGACCGGTGCAACCGATCTTATTCCGCCTCTGCCTTTGCCTCTTTGGCTTCTTCAGCAGGCTGCTCTTTGGGTGCCTCTGGCTTGCGAGCCGGTGCTGCTCTCTCTTCTCTCTCGTCCTGGGGCTTGGCCAGTGGAGATGCCTCGGTGATGGCGCTCTTGCGTTTAACAGTCATATTACGCAGCACGGCATCGTTGAAGCGGAAAGCATTTTCCAGCTCAGTCAGGGCTTCACCATTACACTCAATATTCATGAGCACATAGTGGGCCTTGGGCAGTTTTTGGATGGGATAAGCAAGTTGGCGACGACCCCAGTCTTCCAGCCGATGAATACGGCCTTCCTTTGACTCAATGATTGAACGGTAACGATCAATCATGCTTGGGACCTGCTCACTCTGGTCCGGATGAACCAGAAAAATAATCTCGTAATGTCTCATAAATTCCCCTTTCGGAATAACAGCCTCCCGCATTAGCGGTAAAGCAAGGAGTTGGCACAGAGGTTACTCCATGCCGGAAAACAGCGCATTCTACCCGTGCCGGGGTTGCTATGCAACGGAAATACCGGAATTTTTCCAGTTTTTGGCTCTCTACAATCAAGACAGACCGTAGGCCAGAATAAGCAATAGCGTTTCTGGCAATTATACCTGTAGATATTTACAGCATTTCGCCGGGAACGCTGCGCTTATCCCTGCCTACCACTGACTCCAACTCCTGTGGCATTGGTGCAATCTTGCAGAAGCCCTGCGGCTCTACCATAAGCGAGGCATTGAATTTACTCGATAAATTCTGAAATGAGATCAGGGCTGTCAGCTCAATAATGGCATCATCATCATAACTCTCACGTAGCCGTTTAAAACATGCCTGATCAGGTTGCTGATCGCTATATGTTACGGCCTCAGCATAGGCCAGGGCCGACTTTTCGGCCCCACTAAACAGTGGGCTCTGTTCAAATTCAGCCAGGGCATCCAGCTTTTCCGGCTCCACATGACGCTTCAGCACAGTAGCGGAGTTTATATCAACACAGAACTCACACCAGTTAATCTGGGATACCCGCACCGTAATAAGAGAGCGTAGTGATGGCGTGATGGGTGATGAGCCACGATCCAACGCACCATAGAACAAAGCCAGAGTGGCAAATACCTTTGGGCTACGCCCCCACAGGTAGGCCGGCTCAAGGATACTTCCATAACGTCTCTTCTGATTCCAGAAAAACAGTCGTACATACCATGGAAATTTATGATTGGCAGGTGTTGATATAATGGACATACATGGCTCCGGTAACTGGTAAAAACTATGGCTATTTACCCATAGTTACCACAAATGATTCTGCAGTGCATTTCATGAACGATAGGGGACTGGGTCTTATAAATCCGGCTGGCATTCAAGGCCGCATTTCATGCAATAGACTGGTAATAGAGATTTTGTGGATGCTGGGCATCAGCAAAGAAGTACCAACGTTCCAAAAGTAGACCCAGATATTGGATAGAAAAGGCCAGGATAGACAGATTGACCGCCCCCAGCATAAAGGACGCAACCATCAACCCCACCGGCAGTGGAAACACTAGCAGCATAAAGGTGAACTTGATCCTGCGAATGGTTGCATCCATCTGACCATGAAAAAACTCCTGCGTGTTAAAGGAACCGCCCATAAATCCCTGGGTCTGCTGGGCCACCTTATTGTGCCGTACGCCAATAGCACTTCTCATACTAAACTTACGTTTGATACGGCGATTTCGGTACAGAGATAGTCCCCGTGTTACCAGGCCAAACAGAGTGAAGATTACAGCCCAAATTCCGTAGAACATCGCCAGGTCTATTCCGCTATAGGCAGAAAAGGCTGCAGCGAACATGAAGCCCGAGGCTATGCCCAGCAGGGTGTAATTAGCGAGGGTCAGGGGTGAATGCCACTCCTGCAGAAACTTGACGCTTGCATAGATCATGGCCGTACAACCAAACAGCAGAAAGGCACAGATACTGGCCAACAACCCCAGTACCAGACTGGCATCCACCGGCAGTGTGCCCTGGATAGTGAACCAGACTCCGGTCAAATCAAAATACTGAACCACGCCGTAAAACAACACCAGCAACATGAACAGCGGCAGCAGAATCACCTCACGGGAGAGCCAGGAGGTGCGCCACTGGGTCATGGAGCGCCAGGCACGTTCTGGACGCCCAAGATGGAAAAATGAGGCCAACAGGCCCAGCACCAGAAACATCAGACTCAGCAGGCTACCCAGGGCATAGAAACCCTGACTGTCCTGGGCCGGCAACAGATTGGCCAGAGAGTAGACCTGCCCGGTGTAGAGGGCCAGGAACAGTCCCTGACCGACACCGATCAGGGTGGTTAAAAATATTACTGAAAATGCTGGATGCATCTGGTGTCTCCAAAACAGTTTTTACCAAGCCACATCGTCCAGGGTCTCCACATCTTCTGGCAGTGCCGGCAGCTCTTCCTTGACCAACGGGTTATCCGAACGGGTCAACTCATCCTCATGGATGTGGATACGCACCTTGCGCCGTGGCAGGTAGTGATTGGAGGGCTGAGTACCCCACTCTGGCATCAGCTGGTATCCACCCTCCTCCCGAATGGCGATTGACACCTCTGAGTCTGGATCATGCACATCACCAAACAGACGCGCACTGGTGGGACAGGCCAGTACACAGGCCGGTTTACGTTCTGACTCGGGCAG
>JAAGZL010000581.1 GCA_024206335.1 Gammaproteobacteria bacterium | reverse complement strand
GAGTCGGGACGTGGCCGTACCGTCAGCGTGGGTGCCGTCCCCTGGATAAACAGGTTGCTGCTGCTGAATATTGCAGCTGGCAGGGTGATATCTCCACTGCGCTGGGGGAATAGCAGGTAGTGGCGTTCCAATAGCTCGTACTCACGTCCAGCCCGGGTTACATATCTTGCTGGGGTGTCGTGGGAGAACTCGGTTACCGTGTCCGGTATCTCCTGATCCATAAAGTAGCCCCGTTGCAGGTGTGAGTTACGGTAGAGGCGTATGGTGTAGTGCACCATGGATTGCACGTACACGGACTTTGGTTCCAGTTCCACCTCGATGAATGGCTGCGTCGGGTCGGATGGGAGTTGGCCCTGGGCAATAACTGGCATGGCCAGGAGCCAGAGGAGTGAGGCCAAAACCAGCGCGTGGTAATGCAGCCCTACCATGGATCACCCCCGTAACCAGGTCCTGGGTGGCGGCGGTATTCGCGCAGAAACTTCTCCTTGAGCAGACCGGATTGGCCTTCGGGTATACGGTCCAGCCACTGCTGCACTGCCTGTGCACCCTCTAGGTTCATCCTGTCAGCCGGGGTGGATTCGGCGGGGAGGTTTGGTGGTGGAGTGGCGCTGTCCTGTGCTCCCTTCCTCTGCCTATCCCCCGACCCTTGCTGATCCTGTTCAGGCTCTGGTGTTGCACTATCACTGTTTTGGGCCAAGGCTGTCGATGGCCTCTCAGCCGGTTCAGATGTTGACTCCACATCCCTGGTTTCCACTTCCGGCCGGGCCGGATCTGCAAATCGGTTCTCCGTGGTTTCGGTGGTGGTCTCGCCCTCGCTCCTGGTCTCTCCGGCCTGTCTGCTCTCCCGCGCAATGTGGTCAGACTCCCGCTCCATCTTCGTGCCATCATCCAGGCCCTGGCCGATGCCGGGGCTCTCTGGTCCCTGCGGCTGCTCCGCGCCGGGAATCAGCATGGCGCCACCACCCATATGGCCTATCTTGTCCAGATCCTCCGGGGCCTCGCCACTCTCCTGGGATAGCTCCTCAGGGTTGGGGGTGTCGAGTAGATCCTCGGCATACTGCGACTTAGGGTTGTCCTGTAACCTGGGTGGCTTCTGTTGGTCTGCTGGTCTGGCGGCGGCATCCTGGGTGGGAGCTGGTTGCTGTTGTGTACGGCGTTGTGCCAGCTCCAGATTGAAACCGGCATCCCCATGGCCCGGTTCCAGTTTTAGCGTCTGCCGGTAGGCTGCAATGGCCTCTTCGGTGCGGCCCAGGTGCATCAGGGTGTTGCCACGGTTGTAGTGGGCCTGGGCTGAATCCAGTTGGGAGAAGCTTTTCAGCGCTGCATGGAAGTCACCGGTACGGTACTCTGCAATCCCGCGCCATAGAGGATTGGTGAATAGCTCTCTGG
>JAAGZL010000580.1 GCA_024206335.1 Gammaproteobacteria bacterium | reverse complement strand
TGCGCTTTTCCTCTGCTATGCGCTTTTCCTCTGCTACGCGTTTTTCCTCTGCTACGCGTTTTTCTTCAGCTATGCGCTTGGCCTCCGCCGCCTTACGTTGCTCCTCTGCCAGGCGCTTGGCCTCTGCTATGCGCTTTTCTTTCGCTATGCGCTTTTCTTCTGCTATGCGCTTTTCCTCTGCTATGCGCTTTTCCTCTGCTATGCGTTGTTCTTCGGCTACGCGTTTTTCTTCAGCTATGCGCTTGGCCTCCGTCGCCTTACGTTGCTCCTCTGCCAGGCGCTTGGCCTCTGCTATGCGCTTTTCTTCTGCTATGCGTTGTTCTTCGGCTACGCGTTTTTCTTCGGCTATGCGGTCGGCCTCTGCCAGGCGCCTAGTATCTTTTACCTTACGTGATTCCTCTGCTAAGCGTTTACCACCCTTTCCCTCAAGTACCGCAATCGCCACCTGCAATTCCTTCGACTTTTGATCTAACTGGGTATAGGCAAAAGTACATAACAAGAGCAACACGACAACAGCTGCAACATATAGCAACCAACCATTTTCCTTACCTAGCTTTTGTTTTCCACCATATATCTCCCCCTGCACCCTCTCCTTTTTCTGCACTTTCTTTCTTTCAAGAATCAACTCTTTCTGTACCGCAGATTCAGGTCCACCAGACAGCTGCTCCTCTGCTAGGCGCTGCTCCTCTGCTAGACGTTGCTCCTCTGCTAGACGCTCGTCCTCTGCTAGGCGCGGCTCCTCTTCTGGGCGCGCCGCCTCTGCTAAGCGCAGATCCTCTGCTGGCCGCTGCTCCTCTGCCAGGCGCTGTTTTTCTGCTAGGCGCTGCTCCTCTGCTAGGCGCTGTTGCTCTGCTAGGCGTTGCTCCTCTGCTAAGCGCTGTTCCTCTGCTAAGCGCTGCTCCTCTGCTAAGCGCTGCTCCTCTGCTAAGCGCTGCTCCTCTGCTAGACGTTGCTCCTCT
>JAAGZL010000579.1 GCA_024206335.1 Gammaproteobacteria bacterium | reverse complement strand
GCACGATCGCGATAATGCTGAACAATGGCAATAATGTCATCTTCCAGTGATGTTATCAGCACCGAGTATTCATAGAGTTTTAAATCTTCTGGCCCATCCACAAAGGCTAATGATTGCTGATCATTCTTTTTCCCTTCAAGCACCAATGTGTTTTCTTTTTCGACACGGCGGCGAACGATGACAACTCGACGCGGCTCTAGCCATCCCTGTAATCGTATTTTATCTTCTTTGGCCTCCCACCCTGACTTGAACAAAGTCCACCCGCCTAAGCAATGGTGCTTGTTAATAAGCACTTTTACGTTTCCAGACTTTTTAAGCTTCAAGAAAAGGCCCGTAAAATGCCCACCCTGCCCTACTTTCTGGAAACTGAAGACGCGATCGCAGCCCTGGACGACCGCGAGGAGAAAACCGATGCGCTACTCGCACACATCGTCGCCACGCTGTCAAAAACGGCCAAGAACCGGGAAATTCGCCATTTAACGGGCCTCAAACACGATTACCAGGTCAGCCATTTCAAACGTGCCGGTAAAACCCTCACCCAAGAACAAAAAGCACTCCCGACAAAGCATGAGCACCAACAGCAAGTCGGATTAGTTTACTAAAGTTCGTGACCTATTAGCTATACGTAATTGTTATCGCCGTCATAACCAACAGTTTTAATCTGGAGGTGCCAGCAGATCG
>JAAGZL010000578.1 GCA_024206335.1 Gammaproteobacteria bacterium | reverse complement strand
GATACCCATACACGTCCTGTCTTTATAGGGTATTCTGGTGTCTGTCCGGTGTGAAAGAAGTACAAACTAAGGCAAATGTGACCGACATACCTCAATTTAAGATCTCAGAAAATACTGCGTAAACAACAAGACAACAATGGAACTCAGTAAATACATAATACAAACAGAAGTGGCACGCCCTGGTATGACATTTGGCAGCGCACTTAGGGAGTGTGTAGATAAGGGTGTTCCCGGCATCCCCTATGTTGATTCAAATGAAGTGGTGGTTGGCCGTTTTTCCATAAGAAATGCATTTCTTCATATGTCTATTCCCGGTGATATTGTCAAAGGGGCCCACCTGTTGGGCGACACCATAACCCATATGAGTATTGTTGATCTGGGGGCAACTGAACTGCTTGCATCCCCAATCGATAGTATGATCATGAGCAGCATCGTGCACCTGAACCCAGCTTCACCTGCCCTTAAGGCCCTGGCACTCATGGAAAAATATCACACCAACTATCTATTCCTAATGGAAGACAGAGAATACCTCGGTGTAATTACCCGTCTGGGTATTGCCAAACTGATTCTAGAAGCAAGGGATCAAGATTGATGGAGAGAGTTATTGTCAAAAGTGGTGTTTAGCCAGTTGAATCAAGCGGCGACCTGATTGTTTGCTATCACCTCAATACCATCTTTAAATTTGATCCCAGTAATTACTTTACCAAGGTAACTGAAACCGCGTAATTTTCTCCATT
>JAAGZL010000577.1 GCA_024206335.1 Gammaproteobacteria bacterium | reverse complement strand
TCTTGAGCGCTCCCGGAAAGTCGAATGTTCGTGCAAATAGCGCTTCCACTTGACACGCGGGGCTAATTTTCAACCTTGCTATGTCTGTATGATGGTAAGCTCACCCTTTATAGAACTACTAATTGCTTCTAGTAGCCCCATATATGATGACTACTCAAATTCTAGGTATATCTGCTTACTACCACGACAGTGCAGCGGCTCTGGTTTCCGACGGGAACATTACCGCTGCAGCCCAGGAAGAGCGTTTCACGCGTAAGAAGCACGATTCCGGCTTTCCGGCTAATGCGGTTAAGAACTGCCTGGCTGACGCCGGGCTCGAATTCAGAGATCTCGATTTCATAACTTTTTACGATAAGCCGTTGATCAAGTTTGAGCGCCTGCTCGAAACCTACCTGGCCTTTGCCCCCAAGGGCTTCCGATCTTTTGTGGCGGCCATGCCGGTGTGGCTCAAGGAGAAGTTATTTCTAAAGGACATGTTGAAAAGAGAGCTGGCGGCTATCGGCGATATGGCCATCAAGGAACTACCACCCATCCTGTTCAATGAGCACCACAAATCCCATGCGGCCTCGGCATTCTATGCTAGCCCATTTGAGAAGTCAGCCGTGCTGTGCCTCGATGGTGTGGGTGAATGGGCCACTAGTTCGGTCTGGCTCGGCAATGGTAACGACCTGGCGCCACAGTGGGAACTGGATTTCCCACATTCACTCGGGCTGTTGTACTCGGCTTTCACCTACTTTACGGGGTTTCGGGTCAACTCCGGTGAATACAAGGTCATGGGGCTGGCACCCTACGGTGAACCACGTTACGTGGGTATCATCCTCGACAAGCTGATCGACCTCAAGGACGACGGCACCTTCCGTCTTGACATGAGTTACTTTAACTTTGCCACTGGTCTGACCATGACCAATGATAAGTTTGCCAAGCTGTTTGGTGGCCGTGCATGCTCGCCAGATTCGACAATCACCCAACGTGAAATGGACATGGCAAGCTCCATCCAGGCCGTCACCGAAGAAATCGTGCTGAAGATATGTGACACGGTACACAGGGAGTTGCAAACGGACTACCTGTGCCTGGCCGGCGGTGTCGCTCTTAACTGTGTGGCCAATGGGCGGGTCTTGCGTGAAGGTCCTTTCAAGGACATATGGATACAGCCAGCCGCCGGGGATGCAGGCGGCGCCATCGGTGCCGCATTAACCACTTGGTATGAATATCTGGGACAACCCAGGCAGGTGAGGGGCACGGATTTCATGGCAGGTGCTTACCTGGGCCCCCGTCACAGCAACCAGGCAATCATCGACTACTTGGACGCCATTGGCGCCCACTATGTTCAGCAGCTTGACGATGATCAATTGATGCCTGAATTGGCAGATATTTTGGGAAATGAAAATGTGGTGGGTTGGTTTCAGGGACGTATGGAATTTGGCCCCCGCTCGCTCGGTGGGCGTTCCATCATTGGTGATGCGCGTAGCAGGAAAATGCAGTCCATCATGAACTTGAAAATCAAGCATCGCGAATCGTTCAGGCCCTTTGCCCCGGTTGTTAAATGCGAAAAGGTATCGGAATGGTTTGAGATTGACCGTAAGAGTCCGTACATGCTGTTGGTCGCACCGGTAAAAGAGGACAAGCGCAGGGAAATGACCGAGGAAGAAAAGCAGCTATTTGGCATTGAAAAGCTGAATATCCCTCGCTCTGAAATACCTGCCGTAACCCACGTGGATTATTCAGCCAGGATACAAACTGTGCACCCAGAAACCAACCCTCGCTTTTATCACCTGCTCGAGGAATTTGAGAAGAAAACGCAATGTCCGGTCCTGGTCAATACCTCGTTTAACGTGCGCGGCGAACCGATCGTATGCACGCCCGAAGATGCCTATCGCTGTTTTATGCGAACCGAGATGGATTACCTGGTCATGGAAAACGTGTTACTGGCTAAGGCCGACCAGCCAGAATGGCAGGAACAAGGTGACTGGCGAGAAGAGTTTGCCCTGGACTAGCCGATGACGCTTCACCTTTCAGCACTGGATAGCAGGGGCCTGCGTAAATTTGGTCTGGCCACCGGCATAACTGTCGTGATGCTTTTTGCCTTGTTCTTCCCTTGGGTCTTTGATGCCACGTCCATGCCTGTGTGGCCTTGGATTATCGCTGCCATGTTATGGGTGCCCGCGCTGGGCTGCCCAAGGTTGTTAAACCCTGTGTATGTCGCCTGGATGAAAATTGGTTATGCACTGGGGTGGATTAACTCGAGGGTTATTCTTGGCATCGTGTTTTACTCGTTAGTGTTACCGATGGGCCTCATCATGCGTCTGATAGGCAACGACCCGATGGCCAGAAAACATGATCAGACTACCGCAAGCTATCGGGTGCAGAGCACCCGCGAACCGAAAGAACGACTGGAGAAACCTTTCTAATGCTTGAACTGCTCAAAGATTTGTGGGGTTTTATGAAAGTCCGGAAAAAGTTCTGGTTGGCTCCAATCATTCTAATACTGCTCCTGCTTGGCACGCTTATAGTCTTAAGCGAGGGGTCGGCGATAGCTCCCTTTATATATACATTGTTCTGACTTGAAACCGGGGGGGTGAAAAATTTGTTGAAAAATGCATTGCTGCTGGTTGTCACCCTGACAATTACCACGTTGATTTCTGAGGTGATTATCCGGCAGATTTTTCATCCTGTCGATTATCTGTTACCAGTAATCCAACCCGATCAGTTTCTAGGTCATCGAGTAGCTTCAGGTAGTGGCGGGCATGACGCCTGGGGATTCAGAAATTATTTGGTTCCAGATAAAGCCACTATCGTTGCTATTGGCGATTCCCAGACCTATGGGGTTTCGGCGACTTACCGAGAGTCATGGCCGGCCCATTTATCCAAATTACGCAGCACAGAAGTATATAATTTGGCCCTTGGGGGATATGGTCCTCTGCAATATCTACATTTACTGAAATCAAAGGCCCTGAACTTGAATCCCGAGACTGTAATTGTGGGCCTGTATTTCGGAAACGACCTGTTAGATGCGGATAGGCTCGCGTACACCAATCCTAAATGGGAATCTTATAAAAACACGGGACTGCCAGGTCGAAATGTAGATGAAACTGAGGTTATTGCGAATCAGGATAAGGGCCAGTTTCTTGGTGAATTCCGACGCTGGTTGGCTCAACACAGTGTTTTATACCGGTTGGGGTCTCAGTCTATACTGGGTGACTATGTTCGTGAGGCAGAATATAAAAAGAGCAATCCCGATGTTATTGATGTTCGACTGGCCAATATTAGGCAGTTTTTCCCGGTTAACTACCGGCATTCAGCATTGAACCCAGCGTTGGAAGGTGTCAGCGAAGGGATGAGAATTTCAAAATTGGCACTAACGGAAATAAAGAAAATTTGTGCAATAAATGACATTGAATTATTGGTCGCTCTTATTCCAACAAAAGAACTCGTCTTTTCCGATTTACTGGCAAAAACACTAAAAGGGGGACTGCCACCCCCGCTAGCGGCTCAAATTGAGGGGGAGATGGAAATTCGCTCGGATTTTTTCAACTACCTATCCGCCCAGGGCGTTAACTATGTCGATGTTTTGCCGGCTTTACGAAATGCAGCATCTGAAGGTGAGTCAATTTACCCAATAAACGATGGCCACACCAACGGGAATGGTTACTCTGTTATTGCGCGTGAAATAAATTCCTTCCTGCCATAGGCTAACATCAAGCTGCTTTTGCATTAAGAGGTAATCCCCGAAAGTGAACAATCTGTCCATCATTATCCCTGTCGAGAACCTCGCAGAGATATTCGAGCACGAGGCAGATCCGGTGTTCGGAAAACCGATTCTGCTGGACCTGAAAGGTGGTGGCATCCGCGGGCTCAGCTTCGATG
>JAAGZL010000576.1 GCA_024206335.1 Gammaproteobacteria bacterium | reverse complement strand
TAATCCGCCCAAGCCTGCATCATCTGTTTTCTCTCCTCCAGATACTCTGATCGGTGATAAGCAGCCCTGACCTTATTCTGTTCTGAATGAGCGAGTTGTCTTTCGATTACATCTGGGCGCCACCCCTGTTCATTAAGCAGAGTCGAAGCCATCGCCCTAAACCCGTGCGGAGTCATTACATCATTACCATAACCCATTGCTCTAAGGGCAGTGCGCGGGCCATTATCAGATAAAGGACGATTATTTGAACGCGCACCAGGAAACACATAATTGCTTCTTCCCGACAACACATGAAGATCCTTTAGTATTGTTACAACTTGCGTAGAAAGAGGAACAATGTGCTCCGCTTTCATCTTCATTCGTTTTGCTGGGATCACCCACTTTCCGACTTCAAAATCAAATTCTTGCCACTCAGCCTGGCGCAATTCACCTGGCCGGACAAAGGTAAGTGCCGACAACTGCAAAGCGGCACAGACGATTTGTGAGCCTGTATAAGAATCTATGGCTCGTAACAGTCCCCCAACCTTCTTTGGATCAGTAATTGCGGCATGCATGCTCTTTTTAGGAGGCGGGAGCGCCCCTTTCAGATCACCGGTAGGATCACGCTCAGCCCGCCCGGTTGCCACCGCATACCGAAATACCTGCCCGCAGTTCTGTTTTGCCCGATGTGCGGTCTCTATCGCACCACGATCCTCAATCCGCCGCAATACAGCCAGCAACTCCGGCGCTTTGATTTTATTGATGGTAGATTTACCCAGGTAGGGAAAAATATCTTTCTCAAAACGGCGGATAACCTTCACTGAGTGACTGACGGCCCATCCGGGGGAGAACTTATCAAACCATTCCCGTGTTATAGCCTCGAAGCTGTCAGCACCGCCCTGTACCACCTTAGCTGCTTTCTTGGCCTCTCCAGGATCAACACCAGCCCGTAACAACTTACGCGCATCATCCCTGCCTTCTCTGGCCTGCTTAAGCCCCACCTCTGGATACACACCCAGCGCCAAAAGCTTCTCTTTTCCAGCAAACCGGTATTTGAGCCGCCAGTATTTACTCCCATTGGGGTGAACCAACAAGAAAAGACCACCTCCATCAGCCATCTTACGGGCCTTATCACCTGGCTTTGCATTCTTAACCTGAATATCCTTCAGCGCCATGACCACCTCCATTATGCTGCCTGGGGGTACACGCATGACAACATAGGCCAGATACCCCCGCATATACCCCCATACTTGGGGGTATGCTATAGGATTAAGATAGACGCTATCAGACACTAAAGCAATAAAAAGCCCGCTAGAATGCGGGCTTAGGGACTTTATTGGTCCTTGCTGGACCTTGAATTGGTGGCTACGGGTGGAATTGAACCACCGACCTACGGGTTATGAGTCCGTCGCTCTAACCGACTGAGCTACGTAGCCGTGAAGCCGCGGAAATATACCCATTACCCGCGAAACTGTCAACCTAACCTGGTTTCAGATCGGGTCGTTGTTCTGACTTTGGAGCTAATACGGAATCAGACATTAAACCGAAAGTGCACCACATCCCCATCCTTGACGACGTATTCCTTGCCTTCCACTCGCAGCTTACCCGCCTCTTTTGCTCCCTGCTCTCCACCACAACCCACAAAATCATCATAGGCCACCACCTCAGCGCGGATAAAACCACGCTCGAAATCGGTATGGATAACGCCTGCGGCCTGTGGTGCGGTGGCGCCTTCCGGAATGGTCCAGGCCCTGACCTCCTTTTCTCCTGCGGTGAAGTAGGTCTCCAGGCCCAGCAGGGCATAGCCCGCCCGTACTACCCGGTTCAATCCCGGCTCTTCCAGACCCAGGTCGGTGAGAAACTCCTGCTTCTCATCATCATCCAACTCTACGATCTCCGCCTCGATGGAGGCACAGACGGCAACCACCTCCGAGCCCTCTTCCTGCGCCAGTTTCTGCACCGCTTCCAGGGCAGGATTATTCTCAAATCCATCCTCGGCCACGTTCGCGATATAGGTGGTGGGCTTGGCAGTCAGCAGGAACAGATCACGCATCTCCAGCCCATCATCTTCGCTGGCCTCGAACGCCCGGACCGGACTACCGGTATCCAGGTGATCGCGCAGCCGCTCCAACAGCTCCTTGCGAGCCATGATCTTCTTGTCGCCGGTCCTGGCCTGGCGTGTGGCCTTATCCAGGGCCTTCTCAACTGATTCCAGGTCAGCCAGGGCAAGCTCAGTATTGATTACCTCAATATCCGCCAGTGGGTCCACACGGCCTGAGACATGCACCACATCATCATTTTCAAAACAGCGCACTACGTGGGCTATGGCATCGGTTTCACGGATATTGGCCAGGAATTTATTTCCCAGGCCCTCGCCTTTGGACGCCCCCGCCACCAGCCCGGCAATATCCACAAACTGCATGGTGGTAGGGAGCACATTCTGCGGCTTGACGATATCCGCCAACACATCCAGCCTGGGATCGGGGAGTGGCACCACACCAACATTGGGGTCGATGGTGCAAAACGGATAGTTTTCAGCCGCGATGGTGGCCTGCGTCAGCGCATTGAATAGGGTGGATTTGCCTACATTTGGCAACCCGACGATACCACATTTGAAGCCCATAACTAATAACCTGGAAGCAAAAGCGGCAAGGATAGGGCATATATGAGACGGTTACCAGTGTCGGCCTTGATTAATCCATGCCGGCTATGGCAAACAGCCTGTTAAAATTGGCAATTTTTAGAATCTCAAGTACAGACTCATTGGCATTGATCAGGGCAACATCCCCCCCATCCCTCGCAGAGTGATCACGCAACCGCAATAGCATGCCCATAGCTGAGCTATCCATGTATTCAGTCTCATTCAGATCTACCACAAATCTCTTTTCACCCTTTAGATAGTCCTGATAACCATCAACAAACTGCTGATAACAGGAAAAATCGAAGCGCCCAGATACCTGAATGGTCACTTCACTGCCGTCCTCGGACTCGATTACTTTCACATTCATTCTGTTTCACCTCTATTTATCGATGCGGCCCAGCTATCATGGGCTGGATTTAACACTACACAGATCAGCATCCCAATCCAAAAAATTAAAATAAGTCAGCCTCACCTTTGCCCATAGAGCTCTGTACCACAGTTTTTTCTACCTCACCAGGCTCTGGCTGCATCTTTTTAATCCGTAGCGTCAATGCATGCAATCCGGCCACATACTCGGGAACACTCGGCTCTGTCGCCTTCAGTTCCTCCACTCCACTGGCAACTGTGGCCAGCAACCTCTCAAGGCGCCTCAGATGCCTCTCTGATGACTCTGTTAGCTGCCGGGCAATATCTTCAAACTGCAAGGATCTTACGGCGTCTGATGCAATTCTATCAATCCTATGAGTAGCACCAGAGACATCCTTGAGTTGATCTCCTAAAACTTCATCCATATTACCCAGCTCCTGGAGAGCAGCATCTACTCTAGCCCTGGATTCCAGGACCAGGGAAAGATCCTTTCGAACAAAGCCAGCAGCACTGCGCTGAACCATGTCTATATGCTCTCGCGAAGAGTTCAGTATGTTTGCAACCTCTTGATTAAAACGCTCCGATCTCTGTGACAGCACTCTTACATCATCAGCAACCACTGCTCCTCCTCTGGCATCAACCACAAGGTCCTTGGCGCCATCCATATGCCTGACCATCTGATCTATCTGCTCAACCATTGCCGCGCTGTGTTCACTGATCTCTCGGATATGTTCCACAGACAGGTGCAGCGCATCTTCAATTTTAGAGATAACATCATGAAAGGCGATCCCACTATCATCCTGACCTCTGTCACAATACAGCTCGTCCAGCACTCCCAGTATCACTCTATTCTGAACCCGGGATTCGTGATTGAGACCGTTGAAGCTGTCAAGCAGTGTGATTATGGCATCCGACAGCAGTGACCTTACCTGCACCAATTCCACATGGATGTGGTCTGTAATATCAGTAGTGCCCTCCTCAATCTGCCGCACTAGTGAATCCATCTCGGCTGCCAGCTCCCTTGGGGCAAAATCGGTGGACTGTGGTTCTGTACCGACCAGGCTTGACCGTAGAGCCTTGAATAGAAGAAGCCCAAACAACAGCAGAAACATCAGCAGCAACCAACCAAGAGTGACATAGGATGTACCACTGCCATACGCCACAACCAACAGCAATATGCCGGCAATAACAATCACTCGGTACTCGTACCAAATCTGTCCTATCATCCGTCCCTTTTCATCTGGTTGGGAGCCATCTTATTATCCAAGTTATATTCATTGGGTCATCTACAACCGTCACGGCACCGAATCTGATATTAACTGCTAATGGATAACTCAATAAGACGCTGCGAAATATCCCTCAAAGAAACTACCTCATCAACACAACCACGCTTAATCGCTGAACCAGGCATACCCCAAATAACGCTACTCATCTCATCCTGAGCCAAAGTGGCAGCCCCAGACTGCTTCATTTCACTTAACCCTACTGCACCATCTTCCCCCATACCGGTCATTATTACGCCTATGGCATTTGATCCAACACTCTTAGCCAGAGATTTAAACATTACATCCACCGATGGCTTGTGCCTATTACATAGAGGCCCATCATCTAATCTGCAGATATGGCATAACCCCTCCCTCTCCACCATCAGGTGCCTGCCATCAGGAGCCAGATATACATGCCCAGGGATAATTTTCTGCCCATCCACAGCCTCCACCACATTCAAACCACTATTGGCATTCAGCCGCATGGCAAAGGATTTACTGAAGTTATCCAATATATGCTGAGTGATTACAATTCCAGGCATGCCGGCCGGCAAATACTGCAACACATCTGCTATAGCCTCAGTACCACCAGTTGAGGCCCCCAGGCCGATAATCCGGTTAGCAAAGCGAAGTTGACTGAATCCGATATTCGATACCTGCCCTGGCTCCAGGGTGTATCTCTTCATGGCCTCCTTATTGATTCTCTTTCTTTCATCCAAAGCCCTGACCCTTGCCCCAGCCGCAGCTTTTACCATGCCCAGAATATCTTTTACGCCCCCCTGAGACCCACATGCAATTTCCAGCTGATCCTTAGGAAAATAGTCAACCGCACCCAATTCCAGCGCCTTAAGCGTAACCTCCGCTCCACTCTCTATAAGTGAAGACACCATCACTACAGACATGGGTCGCAGCCGCATGAGGTTCTCCAAAAAAGCTATCCCATTCATGCGTGGCATTTCCACATCAAGCGTGAGCACATCCGGGTTGAGCTTTTTAATCATATCCCGCGCAACATACGGATCCGGCGCTACACCTACCACCTGAATCCCAGGATCACTCCCAAGAATCTTTGACAGCATCTGCTGAACCAGAGCAGAATCATCAACAATTAACACCTTAACCGGCATACCACCACACCCATTCAATTATCAAACAACTCGATATCACCTTCCACCGGCCTATGTATGATATTGCTGCGATAATCCCTCTCCCGCTGAACAATAGTCTCATTCTGCAGTTGCTTCAGTTTCTTTACTAGCACTCTGCCAGTTACCGGGTAGTAGATAATTTTACGTGGAAATAGATCTCCAAGATCCTCACCCATTAAACGTAGACCCTCCTTTTGAATATAATTAAGGGCAAACTCAATATTTTTCTTACCAATATCACCCAGGCCGGAAATAATGCGACCACCACCAAAAATCTTTACCTCAAGGTTTTCTCTGCTTCCTCCATTTATTAGTATCTGGTTAATCATGTGTTCCATAGCGAAGTTACCATACCTATTTGCGCTATCAGCCAGATCACTGGCACCACCCCAACCAAGGCCCTCAGAGATAGGCAACATAAAGTGATTCATCCCACCGACACCAGCAATCACATCATGCACACACGCAGAGACACAGGAACCCAGAACCGTAGCAATAACCTCATTGCATTTGGTCACATAATACTCACCCGGCAATATCTTGGCGGCAGGCATGTTTTGCAATGAATCCCAGTACCGGTTAATACCCTCAAAACCTGGCAGTGGGTCAGGCAGATCCCGTTTTGTATTTGATATCATTACGATCTCAGTATTTCTTCCGGTAGACTGTGTTACCTACCAATTCAAATCGCTCACTCACCATAAATAACGATTCTGAATGTCCAAGAAACAGGTACCCATCATCTTTTAGATTATCGGCAATACGATCAACCAAAAGCCTCTTGAATTGCTTATTAAAGTAGATAATTACATTGCGACAAAACACAAAATCTACAGGCTCAGGCAGGCACCATGCAGAAACCAGATTGAGCTCGGCAAAATCTATCAACCTACACACCTCAGGTTTAACTCGCACCCCACCCTTCCTGCTACCCTTACCCTTTAAAAACCACTGTTGCAGCAGCTTCCGGTCGACACCCTCGATCCTATCCATACTATAGATACCTTCCACAGCATGGGCTAGCACCTCTGAATTCACATCAGTCGCCAGAATCCTGACATCCCAGCCACTGACCGGCAGTTCTGAGTCACAGATGGTAATCGCTATTGAGTATGGCTCCTCCCCTGTTGAACACCCTGCAGACCAGACTCGCAACCGGCGCCCAGCCGTGGCAGTCTTAGCAAGCTCAGGAAGAACTGTATTTGATAAATATTGAAAATGGTGATCTTCTCGAAAAAACGAAGTTAGATTTGTCGTAATCGCATTTGCCAACATGGTGATCTCCGTTCCACCAACATCATTTTTAATCAGATCACAATATTGTTTAAAACTGTCAAACCCCAGGCTCCTTACCCTTCTCGCCAAACGCGAATAAAACATATCCTCTTTTTTGTCAGCCACAACAATCCCGGTATGCCGACTTACAATATTGCGCAGAAACCTAAAGTCATCAACGGTAAACGCAAACTCTCTTTCTGTGGTGAAGCTTTTAGGGCACAAGGTCACTCCAAATTTTTCAGCTATTGGCGGGCACTATATCGAGACCCAGCACCTGAAGCAGGCCTAACTGAGCAGCACTATCACGCAGGGTATCTGACACGCCTTTCCATGTTACGTGCAACCCCTTGTCTGACGCCGCTTTTACCACGGCAACAAGAAGCTGAAGACCCACACCATCAACCTGCTCTATTCCGCTGCCATCCAGAGTAATCTCAGCCATACTGCCAATTGCTGCAACCGCTTTTTCATGCAACTCCAATAGCCCTGAAATCACCAGAACCTCACCAAGATCAAGCTCAACAGATGACGGTGTAAAGCCCTCTTGCATATCATCCTCACTCATAAGCTCAACATATCCTCAATTAAGTTCCAGTACTTCCAAATAATCATATTGTTGTTCTCGTACGTTTACCGCAATCACAAACCAACTTATTCATCACTAACATCACTCAGCAAAACCAATTCATCCGGGTCCAGAAGATTATCTACATCCAACAATAGAATCACTTGTTGGCCCAGGGAAACCATGCCATGTATATATTTGGTGTCTATTTTTTTTCCCAGCAACGGAGCTTCCTTAACATCACGCTCCTGCATATCCAGCACATCCGATACGCTATCCACCACCATTCCAACCACATAAGACCTATCTTTCAGCTGAATGGTTAGAATAATAGTGACAGTGGTTGCGCTACATTCCGCTTTATTCAGATTGAAGCGCAATCGCATATCAACCACTGGCACAATGGACCCACGCAGATCCAGCACTCCCCTTATATAATCAGGGGTATCCGGCAAAGGCCTGGCTTCCTCCCACCCCCTAATCTCCTTTACCTTGAGAATATCAATACCATAGATCTCATCTCCCAGAGTAAAGCTAAGGTATTGCCCTGAAAGCTCATCAGAACCACAATCTACGATTGGGGCCGAGCACATATTAAAACTCCTCCCATTCATCAGTATCACCTGCAGCCAGCTGAACCGAATCAATCTTATCTATACTACTGCCCTGACGCCCTTGGACACCCATGGATATTTCATCAGACGCATTCACATCTATCTGAACAGATTCAACCGCGCACACAACCTCTCCGGATTGCACTGCAACCCGATTGAACTTAAAAAACTGCATCAAGCCTTCCAGCTCCTGAACCTTGTCACGCATTGAACCAGAGGCCAGTAAAGTTTTTTCTGCCAATACAGCATTTTGCTGCACCATTTCATCCATACTGGTTATTGATCTATTCACCTTTTCTATCCCGGCGGTCTGTTCAGTACTGGCAACATCAATATGAGAGATAATATCACTCACCTTCTTTACTCCATCAGTAATCTCATCCAGGGTCTCACCAGACTCATTTACCAGGGAGGTCCCAGCCTGGACTTTTTTCAGGCTATCCCGGATCAGCTCCTTGATCTCTTTTGCTGCAGTGGCGCTTCGCCCCGCAAGATTTCGCACTTCAGTAGCCACCACCGCAAAGCCTCTTCCTTGCTCACCAGCTCGCGCCGCCTCAACTGAGGCATTCAACGCCAACAGGTTGGTCTGGAATGCAATCTCATCAATCACTCCGATGATCTCTGCAATCTTATTACTGGAACTATTGATCTCATCCATGGCCTGCATTGCGCGCTTGACTACATCCCCCCCGTACTCTGCCGAGCGCCTTGCCCCTGTTGCAAGCTTATTTGCCTCCTTGGCATTATCTGCATTGTTTAATACTGTTCCGGTTAGCTGCTCCATACTGGATGCAGTCTCTTGCAGACTCCCGGACTGTTTATCTGTACGTAAAGACAGACTGCTATTACCAGCAGAGATTTCATTTGCATAGCTGGAGATAAAATCTGTAGCCACTTGAACCGGAATAACAGTTGCCTCAAGCCGACTAATGGTCGTATTGACGTTATCCCGCAGGGTTGCATATTCACCCCGGTAATCCCCTTCCATGTGATTTCTAAGCTCACCCTCTGCCAGGCCGCGCAATACTCCACCGGCGTTCTGTACCGGGTCTACTACTGCCGCAAAGACACCATTCAAACCATCAATGAGCTCCCGCCAACTACCCTCAAATTTATCAATATCACCACGGCTTTCAAGATCCCCGTTATAAGCGGCATCAATAAGAGATTGCGACTCCTGCAGTAAATCTTCAATTGTAGTGATGCTGCGATTAAGGCTCTTTTTTACATCATTAAAACCACCCCGGTATTCCGCCTCGACCAGTGACGGCATATCACCCCGACTCATACGATCCAGGTAGTCTGCCGTGCTTCGAAATGGCACCGCAAACGCGCTAACAATCCCGTTGATACCCACAAGAAGGTTAGCCCAGGCCCCTTCAAACTCCTGGCTGTCGCACGGTTTATCCAGCTGCCCATCCCTTACATTGTTCGCCAGCTTTTCAATCTCAACCTGCAGCCGGTTCAGTACAGCAATCATGGTTCGGAACGAATCCGCCAATGCGCCCAGTTCGTCATTCGAACCTACCTCATCCAACTCATCTCCCACAGAGATATCACCAGCAACAATCCTTTGCGTAGTTTCAACCATCAGGTCCAGGGGCCTGGTTATTGCAGATCCAATATACAAGCAGAACCAAATCCCCAAGGGTAACGTAACCGCTAATATGCCACACTCCACCTTGATCATGGAGTCAACATTTTGAGTAGACGCATCAGACAACATGACCACGGCACTATTCATTGCGGCCAGCGCATCCATATTCAATTCACGAACGGCCGCCAGTGCCTCCTTGTATTCTGTTGTATCAGGATTGCTCTGTGTTGCCTGTCGCGCTGCAATCATCAGCTTATCCCAGAGCCGCCCAGCCTCTTGCAGACTCGCATCAATTTCAGGGTTGTTATTCTGCTGAATAATGATGGGGTTGGTCATAGCAAGATCTAAAAATGTCTCTCCACCGTTACGTAATGCCTGCAGAGAAACCTCAAACAATTTTGCTGTATCACTAGAGCCAGCACTCTGCGATGCCCCCTTAGCCATTACTAGTTCATCAAATAGCTCTTTGGTAAACTTCTGAGTCAGCATGCGCTGACGACCTGCAATATTAACTACTGCCGAGTCTGTTCTCTGCTGTTGCAGGGTTACTATGGCATATATAACCACACCCAAAAGAGTGGCTGAAAACATCAGAGTGATAGCCAGTAACTTGTTCTTTACTGAGAGATTGGCAACCAAGCCGTCCATAAAAATTACCTCTGTATTTATATTTTGCATCAGAACATCAGGTATGTTCTGACCCAATGTTTGCCTTTATCTGTTGTTCCGGTGGCTGAAGCATATCTACCTGCAACAGAGTAATCATCCTTGCATCTGCCGCGGTGACGCCACCAATGAACTCATTATTCAACTTGGAACCGAAATCCGGTGCTTCTTTTACATCTTTACGGTCTATCAAAAAAACATTTGACACCTCGTCCACCACAATACCAACACTACGTTCTCCACTACTACCCTCCACCCCCAGGATAATGACCACGGTCTCCCTCACATATTCACGGAACTCCATACCCAGGCGTAACCGTAGATCATAAACAGGAACAATTGATCCACGCAGATTAAAGACACCCATTACATACTCCGGAGCATTGGGTATACGGGTTACATCTTCCCAGGTTCTTATCTCCTGAACCTTCAGAATATTTATTCCAAAGCACTCTGCGCCAATACTGAAAGTGAGGCACTCAAGGGCATCTGCAACTTCAATCTCAGCAGCATCTACCGCAACACCGACCATTTCAGACTCAGACATGTTTACCACTACCCACGACCTCGTTCTCCGACAACTCCATCGGCATATCTTCAGCCATGGCCGTGGTTCCACTGCCTCTGGCGAGATGAAATATTCCTGGAACATCCAGTATCAATGCAACCGAACCATCTCCCAATATCGTCGCACCAGAGATACCATCCACCTGTTGATAGTTGGATTCCAGAGATTTAACCACCACCTGCTGCTGTCCAATCAGGTCATCTACAAACAGCCCACAATGCCGCCCCTCACCTTCAACCACCATCAGCAGTCCGCTACAGAGATCAACGGTTTTTGGGTCCTCGATTTTGAATATTTCATGCAGCCTGATTATGGGGATATACTCTCCACGCAACCTCACAGTTTCACCCCGCCCAGCTACCATATTCAACATTTCGGGGCGCATCTGGAATGATTCAACTATTGAGACCAGCGGCATGATATAGGTGTCACCGCCCACACTGATTACCTGGCCATCAAGGATCGCCAGGGTCAACGGTAGTCTTATGGTAAATACGGTGCCAACACCCTTCTCTGAATCTATTCCGATCGAGCCACCAAGTTCATAAATGTTACGTCGCACCACATCCATGCCTACACCACGCCCAGACAGATCACTCACCGCATCCACAGTTGAAAAGCCCGGCTGAAAGATAAGTTCATATATCTGCTTGTCACTAAGCCCTTGTTCCTCGGTAATCAGGCCCCTCTCTTCGGCCTTCTCAAGAATGCGCTCAGTGTCGAGCCCACTGCCATCATCCCTGATCTCCACAATGATATTGCCGCCCCTATGCTGGGCAATAAGTTCCACCCTAGCGGTTTCTGGCTTTCCGGCAGCCTGACGCTGCTCTGGGGTTTCAATTCCGTGGTCCAAACTGTTCCTCACCAGATGTACCAACGGATCACCGATCTTTTCGATAACGGACTTGTCCACCTCGGTGTTTTCCCCACTCATCTTCAGCTCAACCTGTTTCCCCAGCTCTATACCCAGGTCATGCACCATTCTGGGAAACCGGTTAAAGGCAAAGCTGATTGGCAGCATGCGAATCTGCATCACGCTCTCCTGCAGATCACGGGTGTGGCGTTCCAACTGATCCAAACCATCCTTAAGACGATCAACTCTATCAATGGTGAAATCCTCCCCCATCATGCTGAGCATGGACTGGGTAATTACCAGTTCACCCACCATGTTGATCAACGAATCAACCTTTTCAACATCCACCCGGATAGAACTGGAACCAACCGCAACCTGGCCAGCTCGACGATCACTGTCTCTCCGATCAAGGGGGGTGCGTCTATTAGCTTTGCGCCGACCATCTTTACGCCGTTCCACTACGGGCTGTTCCACCACGGGGGGTTCCAATGGTTGAACCACATCTACTGCAACCGGCTCTGGCTCCTGTTTTTCTTCCTCAGAATAGGTAGGCATGACAACCAGATCACAATCATCCTCAACCCAGTCAAAGACATCATCCACCGCTGCTTGTGGAATATCTCCAGTCAGGCGTAGATCCCAGGACAGATAGCAGCTTTCCGGCTCCATTATGGAAAGTTCAGGAATGGCGGATATATCAACCTCCACCTGCAGATCACCCAGACCACCCAGTTCACGAATGATGCGTAGGGGGTCATTGCCAGTGCGGCTCAGGTGGGCCAGGGGACGGAAGACAATATGCCACCCAACTTTCTTGCTCGTTGCTAATGGCTCTGACGTGCTCGCTGGTGGCTGCTCCGGTGTACCAGCCGGTAACGACTCTAATGTACTTGCTGGTGACGGTTCTGGTGTACTTGCTGGTGACGGCTCTGGTGTACTTGCTGGTGACGGCTCTGGCGTAGCCGCGGGCATTGTCTGGGCATTATTGCTGTTATTCAGAATCTCCCGCAGATCATCACTCTTCTCCTTGACCATCAGCATGTCGACTTCAGCCCCGTCCCTGGCGGCTACTAGCAGGTTACGTATCAAATCCACCGATTCCAGCAGTGCCGTTACGGCCTCCTGGCTTACCTCATAGGTGCCATTACGCATGGCATCCAACAGGGTCTCAACCGCATGGGTATAACTGGCGACCTCACTGAAACCGAATGTACCACTACCACCTTTAATGGAGTGAGCCGCCCTGAAGATGGCATTTATCTCTTCAGAATCCACCACACCGTGATCCATGTCCAACAGCCCAGACTCCATGATCTCCAGCCCCTCGAAGCTCTCCTCGAAGAACACCTGGTGGAACTGGGACATATCAATCGCCATCAACTCCCTCTCTTAGGACTTGTTGCCACTTAGCCACAATTTCAAACGACATATCATGCCGCTTATCCCAGCACCTTGTTTATGATGCCCAGCAACCGATCTGGATCGAACGGCTTCACAATCCAACCCGTTGCACCTGCGGCCTTACCCTCCTGTTTACGCTCAGGTCCAGACTCGGTTGTCAGCATCAGGATTGGAGTGAATCTAAAGTCCGCCAGATTGCGCAACTGTTTGATTAGGGTGATGCCATCCATATTTGGCATATTCACATCCGTCACCACAAGATCAAAGTGGCGCGTTTTTGCAATATCCAGCGCCTCAATACCATCTACGGCCTCAGTCACTTCATACCCTGCCCCTTTTAGAGTAAAAGAGACCATCTGCCGCATAGAGACAGAATCATCAACCGTAAGGATACTCGTCATACTCACTCCTAATAACAGGCGCCATACATCAACATCTGTAGATAACGGCCGTAAATACATACTGTTATCTATCATCGAAACAGAAATCCAACATCTGTTCCTATCCATAACAGTTAACTATGGAGCCATACTAATGGCGCCCACACGTAATTTGTAGCGACCCATGGGAGCTAATCTTTAGAGAAAAACGACTTTCTTTCCCAGAAATAGACCAGAAAATTCCTATACTGAAGACGAGTTATGGTAGTTATTAACCTGAATCAGCAGGCCCAAGAGAACAGGGTGGCCTATAGCGATCTGGCCTTAAAGGTGTTGCACTTGGCGATGCTGCCTTGTTTCAGCCCCAGGCGGAACCAGCGCACCCGCTGCTTGGAACTGCCATGGGTAAAGGACTCGGGTGTGACATATCCTCGCGACTGCTTCTGCAACCGGTCATCACCAATGGCACTGGCCGCAGTAAGCGCCTCTTCAATATCACCCTCCTCGATAAACCGCTTGGCCCGCTCGGTATGATGTGCCCAGATACCGGCAAAACAGTCTGCCTGAAGTTCCTGCTTTACCGACAGTTTATTACCATCGGCCTTACTCAGTTTTGCCTTAGCCTGGCGTACCTTGGAGGAGATACCCAGAAGGGTCTGCACATGATGCCCCACCTCATGGGCAACCACGTAGGCCTGGGCAAAATCCCCCGGGGCCTTATGCCGAACCTTCAGATCCCGGTAAAAACTCAGATCGATATAGACCTTTTGATCAGATGGGCAGTAGAAGGGACCCATGGCGGCCCGGGCAAACCCACAGGCCGACTTCACCGAGCCGGTAAACAGGACCAGCCTTGGTTCCTGATAACGCTTGTTCATCCCCTTGAACAGTGCGTGCCAGGCATCCTCCGTGTCGGCCAGGACCACAGAGACAAACTCTCCCATCTGCTGTTCCTGCGCCGATAGTGGCTTACTGCTGGTGGACTCAGATGTCCCTTGCAAACCCTGAGCAAGGTTCAGCACCACCGACGGATCAACCCCAAAATAGATGGCTGCCAGCGCAACAACAATGGCGCCGATCCCGCCCCCCTTGGCCTTTTTGCCCAAACGCAGCCGTCTGCGATCATCCACATTCGAACTCTGTCTCCGCCCCTTCCAGCGCATATCTATCTCCAATCAGTATGGTCTAAATATAATGAATTACTTAATCGCCCTTAACACCCTCTCCCAGGGAAACGCCGGACCTGGGTCCTGCTTAGTCTTGATCTTCCGCCCCCCACATTCAAAGCTACGCCGATCAACTGAGCTATGCCCCACAATGGATATTTTGGCTATACCCCATCTCCGAGTAATTGAGCGCAAGGCGGCAACCAGCATCCCCAACTGCAGATCAGGATAGGGATCGATCCCGTCACCACGATTCACAAGTTCTATCCCGATAGAGTCACTGTTGTTCCCCTTGGCATGATTGGCAATCTGATTCTCTGGCACCCCGGCCTCAATCTGCCCGAACCTATCGATCACATAATGAATCCCCAGTACCCGATGCCGATTAAAAAACCCAATCCAGCGTTTGGCATCACCATCTGCCGCAGAGTAGATCACCGCATTGTTATTGCAGGAGGGACCACCAATGGAGTGGATGATAACTCGCTTTACCGCTGTCCGGCTCTTACCAGAGGTTCTGGCCTCAGATAACAACGGAGCCATCCAGACCAGCAACAGCACCAACCATGTTGTTGACCAAAAAATCAATCTGACACCAGCCTTATCCATGGGCATCCATATCCGACCAGACCGCAAGCTCATTCCCACTTGGCTCGATAAAGTGAAAGCGGCGCCCACCGGGAAATAAGAATATGGGTTTAACCACCACGCCGCCCGCCTGCTCAATCTTGGACTGGGTGGCCTCCAGATCACTGCTGTATAACACCACCAGCGCCGCGCCATTGCCGGTAACCGACAGCAGCTCGGAGCGATAAAATCCGCCGTCGACCCCCTGCTTGGAAAAGGCCGCGTAGTCCGGACCATAATCTACGAACGACCAATCAAAGGCCTGAATAAAAAAGGCCTTGGTTGCGGCTAGATCCTTGGCGGGAAACTCCACGTAATTAATTTTTTCATGCTCATTCATGGCGTGCGGCACTATTCTGCTAAAGATAAAATACAAGTGTAGATCACTTCTGGAACCGACAGGCCGATATCGGCTGCAACCCTAGCCTTCGGCACATTTGATACAGAGGGTGTTGGTTGGATCAACAAGCAGCCTGCGCACATCTATCTCTTCATCACACCGCAGGCAGTAACCATACTCATCCGACTTGATCCGACCCAGGGCGCTATCTATCTTCACCAGCTGTTGCTGACGTCGCCTTGAACTCTCCAGCGCCATCTGTTGGATCTGCATGGCATCCATTCTTGATAGCCTTCCCACCTTGGTCTGATCCAGCTCCATTGGTTTGCCATCACCCTTAAACTCCATCTCCCGTTGCTCAAGATCCAGTCTCAAATCATGCAACTGTTGGGTTAACCGCTCAAGATCACCCTTATTCATGGCAGTCCACTTTTGTCAGACTCGACATATATCCTCCCCAATGCCGGGCATCAACCCTGCATAATCACATAGTTCAGGATCTCCACCACCTGCCCAGGGCTGGTGGCCCAGGCCATGGCGGAGGCATCAACCTCTTTCAGCGGATGAATAATATCCTCATCATGCAGGGTGATATATGGCTTACCCAGAGCGGCACAATAGCCGGCATCAAATGCCGCATTCCACTGTTTATACTTCTCCCCAAATCGCACCACGGCAAGGTCACATTTTTCAATCAGGGTCTTGGTCCTGATGGAGTTTACCTTGGAAGATTTGTGATCGCGCCAGAAACCACTCTCTTCCGCACCAAGCAGATCTCCTGCACCATCACTGGCTTCATGATCAGTAACAGCAGAGGTAAAGGCAATAGGCAGTTGCAGATCATTACAACCATCCAGCAACTGCTGCCTCCAATCTGAGTGTATTTCACCGGACAGGTATACGTTCCAATTCATCTTTTGCACCTACAGTTTTGGTAAATATGGGAGATTGAAATCAAAGTAAAAACTAAACTATGGGTGCCCCCCTGTAAACTGGCAAGTAGCCAGAAACAAAATATTGTCCGCGAAGAGCACCAAGTTATTTTGATTACCAACGTATTTTCTTTGCGGTCTTAGCGGTTTAAACGCCGTTTCTGGACAGAGACTACTTAGAAACAATTATTCTTTGAACTGACCATTCCGGCATAACCAGCACCCATCCTACTGATTATTCTAGCATTATACCTGACAACAACCAGGATACCGCCCACAAAAAACCCGCCTAAGCGGGATTTTGTAAATCGCAGATTTAATTGGAGCTGGCGGCAGGAGTCGAACCTGTGACCTGCTGATTACAAATCAGCTGCTCTACCAACTGAGCTACGCCAGCATTTTAAGAGGCCGCTATTTTAGGTAATTCGTCACCTTGTGGCAATCGGTTCGCACGATTGTTCATGAAATTCGTGTTTGGAGTATTTTCTCTCCACCATGCGCCACATGAGGCGAGTTACGATTTTTGGCTTTTCTATGCTGAATTTAACCGTATAACTAGTTTTATTCAGATATTTGGGCTGTATCTTGGTTTTAAACCCTTTCTTCAACACCTCTCTGCTGTAATTCTCAGCATTTTTTTTCTTGGAGAACATACCCAGGGAGATGGCATTCTTAAGCCCTCCACCACGAAAATGCCAAATATCCTTCAGACCAGCCCTAGCCAGCTCATTTATCTTTGCTTGGGCTCGACTGCCATCAGTAAGAGGCGGGATAACCACCCAAAAGCCAATTTCCTTCTTCTCTACGCTCCGTTCAAGCTTTGCCTTTAACTTAGATCTAATCAGCTCCTGCACAATCTCTTTTGCTTTTTTTCGGTATTTTAACGGCCCGATACTACCACACATACTAGTGATCTCAGGTTTTACCTGTATCTGGCTGCCGCCTGCAACCGATCTCTCCTGCACTGGCTCTTCGGTCTCTGTATCATCCGTTGTAGTCTGCTCTTTTGGATCCATTTCTATATCAACTACAGGCCCATTGCCAGTTTGGGGTTCTACCGGCTTTTCAGTTCCACTATCAAGAGATACGGTCTGCTCTTCCGTATCAATCACCATATCCACGACTTGCTCAGTACTGGCCAAGCCTTCGGTCTCTGCTTCAGTTTTAGTTTGATTTTTTTTCTGTTGTTGCGGGGCCGATTCTGTTTCAGCAGCTATTTCAGTTGTCATTTCTGCCTTCTCAGATGATTCTGCGGTTGTTGTTACCACCGCGGCCTCAATGTCACTATCTGTTTCCTGGGCAGCAATCTCAGGCTCCAGTTCTGACATTGGCACCTGTGCCTCTGATTCCGACACTTGCCGGGGCTCATTTAATAGGCGCATATCGCCCACATCTGACCCAGCAACAATATGAACATTCTGCCGCATCTGCTCATGCTGGTAGCCCCAGCCTAATATACCAAGATTAATTATCAACAGAAGAAGAAACAGCCATTTCATGGGAACATTATCCTACTCATACTCATGGTTGATCAACACAATAAGGCCCTGCATCACCAGATCTGTTTCAATTCTGGCCTGAGCCAGGATGGCCTTCTGCAACAACTCTGCATCACTGCCGGTCAACACCAGGGCCATCTCCTCATTTAGCTCTGCACCAATACGGTTCTGAATGCGTTCCACCAAGGCTGCCACTGCATTCACCCCACCACCAGCGATGGCAGACTCGGTATCAGTTGCCAGCAGTCCATCCAACTGCACACGGCCATTAAATGGAATGGCCGTGTGCTCCAGCAGCATATGCTGCATCAAACCAAAGCCCGGTAGTATCAGACCACCCAAGTGTTTCCCACCCAGCCCCAGTACATCTATTGTAATCGCAGTGCCACAATCCACCACACATACCGGTCCGGAAAATTTTGAACGTAAAGCAATTAGAGTCAGCCAACGATCTACACCCAGTCGGCCGGCCTCCTGGTATGAGTTAGTAACACCACAGGCCTGGGCAGTTGCTCTGACAAATATTGGTTCATGATCCCAGTGCAGGGAGATCCAATCACTCAGCTTCGGTTCCATGTCTGGATCTGCAACATTTGCGATATAGGTCTGGGATGGAGCCTGGATACTGCCCCACGTTCTGGCGGCCAGTTGTTCAATATCGCACCCCTGGTGAGGAATACTGGTCACCTTACCTGGACATGCAGCATGCAGCCAAGCCCACTTCAGGTTGGTATTACCAATATCCAGCAACATGATTTGGTTAGTTTTTCTCATGAGGTTGGCATTCGCTATGTTTCTTGGCCAGGGACAAGGATGAAATCACGTTGAACACCTATGCTACCGGTGCTACAGCCCTATGACTAGGCGACTCCCTCTGCATCTCTCTCTTTAGTTAGGGCCACATGACATTCAGATCACATTGCGGGCACTCTATTTCGCTGATCTCAGGCTTACCTCTCCACCATGAAATGGCTGTATCTTGCCATCAAGCTCTAGCAGCAGTGCGCCACTGGTGTCGATTCCTCGGTGCAGGCCATTGATGCTATTGTTTCCCTGATGCACAGTTACCGGACGGTTGTGGTATAGGTCATAACGCTGCCACTCATCCAACAGTGGCTGCAATCCATCACACTCAAAATCTGCCATGGTCTGAAGCAGATTACCCAACACCAGCCCGGTAAGCCGGTTTCTGGATACATTGTTCCCACCGGTTATTTCATTCAGTGACACCCATGGCTGGTCAATTGACTCTCCCTGTGCTGCGGACATGCCAGTATTAATGCCAATCCCGAGCACCACACTACTAGGCCCGTCTGCCTCACCTGTCACCTCAAGCAGCACACCTGCCAGTTTACGTTCACGCCAATAGATATCATTTGGCCACTTCAGGCCTATTTCACTCACCCCAACAGTCTCAAGGCTGCGTACCACAGAGAGACCAGCGGCGAGACTCAAACCACTAAGTTGGGCTGGACCCATGGAGAATTCCCACAGCAATGAGAAGTAGATATTGTTACCAAATGGCGATATCCATTGCCGACCACGACGACCCCGCCCCGCTGTCTGCTGTTCTGCAATACAGGCATGCCCTGAGACCCTATCATCGGTTTTCAAATTCAGCAAACAAGCGTTGGTAGATTCAACAGTTTGATGAATATCCAGTCGTTGCAGCTGTCCCTGGCTTTCCAGGCTCATCGCTGCAAAGATCTTATCTCTATCTAATAATTCCAGTGGATGAGTAAGGCGATAGCCTTTGCCTCGTACAGAAAATATCTCCATACCCAGCAGATCCTGGATCTTCTTTATGTGCTTCCAGATTGCCGCTCGTGTAATACCACAGGTCTCAGCCAATTCCTCACCTGAGTGAAAGCGTCCATCTGCCAGCTGCCGTATTATGCTGTTGCGCAAATTCATCAGGTAATTGTATCAGAGCTGATTATTACTTATTGTTTTAGTTCGCTTTTCATGACGAGGCTCACAAAGACATAATTTGTATTTTTTCTGAATATCGCATTACCTAAAAATGCTGGATTTATGGGAATGCAATCCCTATTATTCCTTCCACATCCACCGCTGCTGGCACCTCTTCAGGTCCGCAGCCGGAACTGGCATGCACCATAGACAGCAGGTATTGGGTTCCGCAGGTTTCATTACCACTTCAAACCGCATCAACTCGTCGCGTCGGAAGGCATACACCTCCAGGCTGCCACCAATTCGCTGTCGCGCCACCATCTGATCAAGCGTGTCTGATGTGGCCTTGATGCCGTCCAGGGCGATCAGGACATCACCTGCTGACAGGCCTGCCTCCAGCGCTATTCCGGTATCATGGACGCTAACAACTTTTACACCTGCAGCATCGGCCCTGTGCACTACTCCCAGGTCTGGTTTTGGTTTTGAAGGTTTTGAGTCAGTCGGCTTCAGTCCACCCTTATCCTTGGAGTCAGCCGCCGGACGCAGTTCATAACCAATACCGACCGTGCCCAGTAACTCCTCTATGGGCAGGTCTTCCACACTACGCAGAGCCACATCGAAGAAGGTCGTGAGGTCCAGACCGGTTACTTCAGCGGCAAGTGCCTCTACATCTGCCTCTCCCACACCGAGATCCGGCCTGCCATATTTGCTCCAGAGGGCACGCATCACATCATCCAGTGAATTACGGTCGGCGGTTTCACGCCTGATTGTAAGGTCGAGCACCAGGGCGATCAGTGCCCCCTTGGTATAGTAGCTGACAATGGCATTGGGGGCGTTTTCATCCTGTTTGTAGAATTTGGTCCAGGCATCAAAGCTGGACTCCTGCACTGTCTGCTTGCATCGGCCACTGCCACGCATCACCCGGGTAATACTCTGCCCCAGCAGTTCCAGATAACTATCTGCCTCTATTAGCCCGCTGCGCACCAGGGCCAGATCATCATAGTAGGAGGTTATCCCCTCAAACGCCCACAATAGTCTAGAGTGGGCCTCACAGGAGAGATCAGCGCTTTTAAACATCTCGGGACGAATACGTTTTACGTTCCATAGATGGAAATATTCATGGCTGCATAGACCCAGGAATTGACGGTAGCCGTCGGTAACCGCCTCTACTCCAGGTTGTGGCAGGTCTCCCCTCTTGCAGATTAGCGAGGTGGAGCTTCTATGTTCCAGACCTCCATATCCATCTCCCACCGCCATCACCTGAAACAGATAGCGCTCCATCTGCGGCAGTTCACCGAACATCTCCACATGGGTTGCACAGATCTTTTGCAGATCCCGGCACAGACGCTCCATGTCACAGTTGTGCCTGCCGGTAATGGCAATCTCATGCGGCGTTCCATTCAGCTCAAAACCGGCAAGCGTGAAACTGCCCATCTCCACCGGGTGATCAATAAGTTCATCGTAACTATCTGCCTGGTATAAACCGAAACCAAGTTGTTCAGCCTGCTTTCTGGCCAGGGTTGTGGCCACCCGCCACTCGCTGAATTCTTCACCTTTGGGTGGTTGAATCGCAATTTCACAGGGAGCAGTCTCTTGCCCGAGCACCCGGAGAAAGACCGAGGTGCCGTTAAAGTAGCCGTGAGTGATGTCCAGATGGGCACTGCGTACCGACAGATCCCAGGCATATACCTGATAGCGGATCTCCAGCTCTCCGAGACAGGGTGCACATTGCCAGGTCTGTTTGTCAGTTTTTACCGCAGCTAGCGCTTCGCCTTTACAACTGGCATTTAGGGTGACGATATTTCTGGCAAAATCACGAATCATGTAGCTTCCAGGAATCCAGGCTGGCAGGGCCAATCTCTGCCCGGTTGGATCTGGTGCCGGAATGGTTAATTTTACATCGAATATATGCGCCTTTGGCGCAGCGGGTTGGATTTGATATTGGTTCATTTTTGCTTTACCAATCCTTCAGGGCTTCTGCGGCAGCTACGTTTTTAGCCCGAACCATGAGGCCACTATGAGAAGCGATAACCTCATACCTAGCACCAGACTCCAAAGGTACATATACAGAACTGCCATAATAGGCGTCCACAAAGGGGATCCACTGGGAGTACTTCCGGCCATATTTCCATATATCTAAACCAGGCCTGGAATTAAGAGAGTGGACACTGCGCCTAGCGCTGCGTTCCTGCTCTATATCACCATATCTGCCACTTAATCGTTCCAGAGCGAACAGGGGATCCTTTCCAAGTAGAGTTGCCCATGATTTCCAACGCAAAAATCTGGCATCCAATTGCCACTCATCTCCATACAGGGTAAAGCTGATCGGCGGCTTGTCCCTCTCGATTACCCGCAGCTCGAAGGAGTTTGTTGCCATTAATCTAATTTCGATCTCGGCAACAGCTATCTCACTGGTGAGGCGGTGATATGTATACAGATTTGCAGCAACTGCCAGTAAAAACATACCAGACAGCATGCTCACCACACCACTACTCCAGTAGATAGAACAGCGAAGTCTGCGTCGTAGGCGCAGACGTGATACGCCCCGAATAATCAGGGCAATACCAATAAGTATCAAACCGATGGCAAAAGGCAGCATAGTCGTTATTATTTCCAAAGTGACTAAGCTAAATAATTACACACTTTTTTTCTATTCACCATAATGACTGGCAAGCACTGATGGATTGGGCATTTATTCCAGGCAAAGAAAAAGCCCACCCCCGAAACAGGGATGGGCTTTTTCTTAAATTAAAGCCTGGCAGTGACCTACTTTCACATGGGGAAACCCCACACTATCATCGGCGATACACCGTTTCACTTCTGAGTTCGAGATGAGATCAGGTGGTTCCAGTGCTCTATGGCCGCCAGGCAAACCGGTTGAAAAATAGGGATTTTATAATCCCGATCATTCTGAAATTGGAAATATCGTAAAATAGGTATGTGTTATTCGTAACTATTACACACCAAAACTCTTGGGTGTTATATGGTCAAGCCTCACGGGCAATTAGTACTGGTTAGCTTCACGCATTACTGCGCTTCCACACCCAGCCTATCAACGTTGTAGTCTTCAACGGCCCTTCAGAGACCTTAAAGGTCTAGTGAGAATTAATCTTGGGAGGGGCTTCCCGCTTAGATGCTTTCAGCGGTTATCCTGTCCGAACGTAGCTACCCGGCAATGCCACTGGCGTGACAACCGGAACACCAGAGGTTCGTCCACTCCGGTCCTCTCGTACTAGGAGCAGCTTCCCTCAATTCTCAAACGCCCACGGCAGATAGGGACCGAACTGTCTCACGACGTTCTAAACCCAGCTCGCGTACCTCTTTAAATGGCGAACAGCCATACCCTT
>JAAGZL010000575.1 GCA_024206335.1 Gammaproteobacteria bacterium | reverse complement strand
CTTTGTTCTGATCTGAATTCTGTTGCTGTTGCTGTTGCTGTTGCTGTTGCTGTTGCTGTTGCTGTTGCTGTTGCTGTTGCTGTTGCTGTTGCTGTTGCTGTTGCTGTTGCTGTTGCTGTTGCTGTTGCAACAGTTCCTCCACCAGCTTTTTGTTGAATGCCGAGTCGGCATGATCTGGCTGGCGTTCCAGGGCGGTCTGATATGCCTGCACTGCTTCGGCCAACTGACCGGAACGGGCCAGCGCATTGCCGCGGTTATACCAACTGTCTGGGGTATCTATGTCCTCCAGGGCCTTAACGCTCTCCTGATACTCCTCTGCCAGGTAGTGTGCGTTTGCCTTCCACTGTGGGTCTTCAAAGTGCTTGGCTGCAGCGCCGAACTCCCCCTGTTCCAGCAGTTCGGTGGCCTGCTGATCGGGATTGGACCAGAGGTCATTCCACTCCAGAGCGGAGGCAGGCCTCGGCATGGGTATTGTGACAGCCAGCAACAGTAGCAACAGGCCACGGCGAAACATGAATGCCGCCATGGGGAGCACCAGTAGCAGCAACCAGGGTCCTTCCTCATGCCAGATGTCTGTGGTTAACCCCGCTGCCTCTTTGCTGTCCTGGGGGCGCTCGCTAACCAACCCGTCCAATAGATAATCAAGATCTGAGTCATCGATACTCATACGGTGATAACGGCCATCTCCCTGGTGAGCCAGTTGCTGCAGCTCCATCTCCTTTAGTTTGACCACCACAATGTCACCAGCGGAATCCTTGAAGAAGCCGCCATCCGGCTTGGGTATGGGGGCCCCCTCTTTGGTTCCTACTCCAAGGATACTGATACGGTGCCCGGCAGAGGTTAGTTGTTGAAATGCCTGTGCGCCCTGTTTTTTGGCGATGCCATCTGTTATCAGCAGGATATCGCCACGCCGGATACCCGCGTTCTTCAGCAACTGCTCTGCCTTTACCAACACCCGGTCGGTGCGGCTGCCCTGGCTGGGCATCATGCTGGTTGAGAGGGCGCTGACCTGGGCAGCAATGGTCCCGGCATCATCCGTCAATGGAGTGACAACAAATGGCTGGGCCGCATATACCAATAACGCCGTTTGGCCCTCGCGCCGCATCTGCAGCAGATCTAGGAGTTTCAAACGTGCCCGCTCCAAGCGGCTGGGCCTGAGGTCGGCTGCATCCATGGAACGGGAGAGGTCCAGGGCCACCACCAGGGCGGAGTGCTCACGCATCACCGGTTGTGGTAGTTTTTTCCATACCGGACCAGAGAGTGCGATTATGCTCAATACACCGGTAACGGCTGCCAGCAGTAGGGGGTGACGGTTTGAGCGCCCGCTCCCACCAATCAGCAGGTATGGCAGTAGCCGGTGATCACATGCCGTCCGCCAACTTTGACTCTCGCTTTGGTTCTGCCACTTGCGCCACAACACCAGGGCCAGTGGCAATAGGGCCAGCAGCCAATGGGGGCGCAATAGCTGCAGCTCTCCAATCATGTTGCTCTCCAGCCCGCTGGGATGGGGGTGCCCAACAACAGCCCCAGGATGAGGGCGATGCCCAGTGGCCAGTGGAATAGGGCGCGTTTGGGGTGAAACAGTTGTTGCTCCTGCTCCAGGGGTTCCAGCTGGTCGATGATGGCATATATCTGTTCCAGTTCCTTGGTATCGTGGGCCCGGAAATAGCGCCCCCCGGTCTGTTGTGCGATCTTCTTTAGGGCTGTTTCATCCAGATCCCGGGAGGGATTTACCCGCTGGGATCCAAACAGGCTGCGCACGATCATCTCATCGGCGCCAATGCCGATGGTGTATATGGTCAGACCCTTTTGTGCCGCAAGCCCTGCGGCCTTTACCGGATCCACCACCCCTGCGGTGTTGGCTCCATCCGTAAGCAGTATCACCACCCGGCTCTCCTGCGGATTGTCCTTGAGCCGCTTTACCGCCAGCCCGATGGCATCACCAATGGCGGTTTTTTTCCCAGCCAGGCCGATGGCCGACTCCAGCAGCAGGGTAACCACCGTCTCGCGGTCGAAGGTCAATGGGGTCTGCAGGTAGGCCCGCTCTCCGAACAGAATCAGGCCCAGACGATCACCCACCCGCTTACGAATGAAATCGGTTGCGACCATCTTGGTTGCGGTCAGTCGATCTACCGCCTCACCATCGATCACAAAGTCCTGCTCCTGCATGCTGCCGGAGAGATCCACCGCCAACATCAGGTCCCGCCCGGAGATGGGTAGTTCCACCGCCTCTCCCAGCCACTGTGGGCGCATTGCTGCCAACACCAGCAGCAACCAGATGACCGAGGCCAGGGCCAGACGCCAGCGCCCTCTGCCGTTGGTCATGGTGGTTGGGGAGGATATCTGCACACCATCCATAAACGGCACGCGTAACGCGGCCTCTTCCCCCTGCGCAACAGGTGGCATCAATCTGCGAACCAACAGTGGTAGCGGCAGGGCAAGAATCAGCCATGGCCAGATGAAACTGATCATCTGCCACCGCCCACGGGTAGGTTGTTTGCCCACTGGGTGCATAGCCGGTGCAGGGCCTCTATATCAACCTGCACCTCCGGTCTATATGGTGCCTGGGCCAGGGCGGCGCCAGCACCGGAAGTGAAGCCACCCTGTGCGGCTGTACCCGCAACGCCAAGATCAAGAAATTCTAGCCAGGCCTTGCCCGCCAGGCCGGCTACTGCATTTCGTGGGTAGTGGCTCAGGGCGATGCGCCGCATCAGCAGAGAGAGTTCATTCAGCAACTGCCTGGAATCACCATGGGTCTGGTACTCAGTAAACAGTTGTTCCAGCCTGCTGTTGGAGGCGCGCTTGAGATATCGCCTGCGTCTGAATTGCCAGGTAAAAAATGATATCAGCAGCAGTAGCCCAAACAGGGCCAACAGACCCCACCAGCCGGGGGCGGGGGGCCACCAGGAGATGGGTTCCGGGATATGTATGTCCCGTAGCGGCAGTTGGGGTAAATTCGGCTTCATATCAGCGCCGTTTTAACCGGAGGCCGCTACGCAAACATTCCACAACATCGTCGTCGGTGCGGCAGTTGATCAGATGGATGCGGTGGAGCCGGGAGAGGCGCTGCAGATATTGTTGGTGACTGTGAAATCTTCCTTGGTGCTGACTCCTCTGTTTAGGGTCTCCGCTGTGGATGGAGATGGTCTCCTGGCCGTTGAATAGACGATAGCGTCCATCCGGTGGCAAATTCTGTTCCAGGGCGTCGTAGAGAGAGATCATTACCAAATCGTTGTGGCGCGCCAACTGGGCCAGATGATCTTCAAATCGTGGCTCCAGATGGTAAAAGTCACTGATCAGGAAGACCAGGCTGCCGGGGCGGGCCACCCGGCGCAGGCGAGCAATGGCCTCGGTAGAAGAGGAGGCAAGCTGCTCACTATCTGCATAATCTGGTTGCCAGGCGTCGTGGTTTGCCAGTTGCTGGATAAAGCGCATTACCCCCTTTTTACCCCGTTGAGGACGTAGTTCCTGGTGTTGCTGCTGGGAGAAGAACAGCCCTCCGAGGCGGTCACCGTGTTGCATTGCACTCCAGGCCAGAAGGGTCGCGGCACGTGCCGCCTGGACTGCCTTGAACGCCCCCTGGGTGGCAAAGAACATGGAAGGGCGGAGGTCGGTCCATACCAGTACGGCACGTTCCCGCTCCTCTCGAAACTGTTTGGTGTAGGCCCGGCCGGTGCGGGCGGTTACCCGCCAATCCAGATTGCGTACATCATCCCCGGCCTGATATGGCCGCGACTCGTCGAACTCCATACCGCGACCCTTAAAGGTCGAGAGATAGTTGCCAGCCATACGGCTCAGGACCCGGGCCGGCTTCAGGTGAATGGTCTTGGCTTCAGCGGATAGGCCAACCAGGGAGCTGGTGCTGACAGTGACAAGGTCTCGTCCCTCATCGGTATGTGGGTCCTGGGCAGGTGATGATTGACGCGTAAACTTGAATGGATGCATCAGGGGACGGCAACACGCTGGATCAACTCATTTATCAGGTGTTCCGGGGTGATTCCCTCCGCCTCCGCCTCATAGCTAAGTAGCACCCGGTGTCGTAATACATCAAATGCCAGGGCCTGAACATCCTCTGGTGATACGTAGTCCCGGTCAGCCAGCCAGGCATGGGCGCGTGCGCATCGGTCCAGGGCAATGGTGGCCCTGGGACTGGCGCCGTACTCCACCCACTTGGCCATATCGCTGCCATACCGTTCCGGGGTGCGGGTGGCCAATACCAGCTCCAGGATATACTCCTGCAGGCTGTCTGCCATGTATTGATCCAGTACCTCTCGCCTGGCGTCAAACAGTACCTGCTGTGGCAGTGTTGCAATATCGGTTGGAGCTGCATCGGTTGCTCGTGCCTCGTCCCTGGTGAGGTTCAGGATCTCGCGCTCTTCATCCCTGTCTGGATAACCGATGCGTACATGCATCAGGAATCGGTCCAGCTGGGCCTCTGGAAGGGGGTAGGTGCCCTCCTGCTCTATGGGGTTCTGGGTGGCCATCACCAGGAATAGCTGTGGCAGGGTATAGGTCTCAGTTCCTACGGTAATCTGCCGTTCCGCCATCGCCTCCAGCAGTGCAGACTGTACCTTGGCCGGGGCCCGGTTTATCTCATCGGCCAGGATCAGATTGTGGAACAGCGGACCCGGTTGAAATTTAAACGACCCATCTTGAGGCCGAAAAATATCGGTGCCAGTAAGATCTGCTGGCAGCAGATCAGGGGTAAATTGTACCCGGTGGAAGTCGGCCGCCACCCCTTCGCTCAATATCTTGATGGCCCTGGTCTTTGCCAGGCCGGGCGCCCCCTCCACCAGTAGATGGCCATCTGCAAGCAGGGCGATCAACAGGCGGTTGATGAGGGTTTTTTGGCCAATGATTTTTTGACTTACAAAGGCCTCTAGTCTGCGTATCTGTTCTTGGTTTGACATGCTACTCTTTTCTTTGTGTCTGATGTTCTGGGGGCATTTGTCATCTGTGACCAAACGCCAATTTATTAGTTCCACCCAAACCTGCGGATGCAGGTTCCGGTTCGACTGCCGGTTAATATTGACCTGCGCCATAACACTCCATGGCCAGGGCCGGGTTTATTGGTGGTATAGGTGGTGGCGCAGGTTCTCCGTTAGTTGTTCAGCGGCCTGGTCTAGATCCAGTTTGATCCCGATGTTATGCAGCTGCGTAAGCTGCAGGTCGGGATAACCGCATGGGTTGATGCGGGAGAATGGTTCCAGATCCATTTTCACGTTTAGGCTCAGGCCATGGAAGCTGCGACCATGCCGTACTCGCAGTCCCAGTGCGGCAATCTTACTGTTGTTCACATAGACGCCGGGGGCCTTGGGCAGGGTGTGTCCTGCAACGCCGTGTTGTTGCAGTAGTTCGAGCACCGACCCCTGCAGAAGTTCCACCAGTCTGCGCACCCCCAGGCCAGCACGGCGCAGGTCAAACAGGATATACGCTATTAACTGCCCCGGGCCATGATAGGTGACCTGACCGCCGCGGTCGCTCTGGACTACGGGTATGGAGCCGGGATTGAGCAGATGCTCTCTCTTGCCGGCTAGACCCAGGGTGAATACCGGTGGATGCTCCAGTAGCCAGATCTCATCCTGGGTTGTGTCGGTTCGGTTGGCGGTAAAGCGCTGCATCTCATCCCAGACCTCGCCGTAGTCGCGCAGTCCCAGATGCTTGATGTGGAGTTCCTGTTGCACCGGCATGGGGTATGTTGTTACAGGCTCATCAGAACCAGTTCATGGTCGGTCAGGGCCTGGTAGATGGCATCCAGTTGTTCCTTGCTGGTGGCGTTGATGGTGACGGTTACGCCCAGATATTTACCGCCGCTGCTGGGTCTGGTGCGTACTGCGCCCTCTCCCAGATCCGGGGCGTGTTGGCGTACGATCTCCGCCACCAGGGCGTCGAATTCCGAGGTGGCCACTCCCATGGCCTTGATGGAAAATTCGCAGGGGAACTCTAATAGTGTCTCTTCTTCCGACATAATCTCTGTGTGGTTGATTGGTGAAAAAGCGGGTTTGCTGTTCTGACTCGGTCTACTGTTCCAGGCCCTGTTTGATCCGCTCCTTGTAATCCGCATAGAGTTGGGACATCTGTTGGTAGACCGGGCCTGGTGTACCACTCCCCACCTGGGTGTGGTCGAGGGTGGTTACTGGCATGATCTCCTTGGTGGAGCTGGTGAGCCAGATTTCATCGGCACTCCTCAATTCTGCCTCAGTGATGTTCCGTTCGCTATGGGTCAGGCCGTGTTTGACTGCCAGCTCCAGTATCAGGTCACGGGTGATGCCAGGCAGCAGGAAGTTGCTCTTGGGTGGTGTGATCAACTCGCCTGCAGAGACGATGAACAGGTTGCTCGCCGCCCCCTCCATGGCATTGCCGTCTCGTATCAGTATAGATTCGATGGCTCCACTATCTTTAGCCTGCTGTTTCAACAACACATTGGCCAACAGGGCCGTGGATTTGATATTACACAGGCGCCAGCGGATGTCATCCAGGGTTATGGCGCTGGTGCCATCTCTGGCCAGCGCCGGGTCCGGGTCATACAGGGGGGCGGCCATGGCAAACACGGTGGCATCCAGGGCGTCCGGTATGGCGTGGTCCCGCCGTCCGGCAGCACCCCTGGTGACCTGCAGGTAGACCGACTGATCCTGTTGCGGATTCTGCGCCACCAACCGTTCCAGCATGGAGCTCCATTCACCGTCGCTCATGGGGTTCTGCATGCGAATGCCATGCAGGCTGTTGTTCAGTCGTTCCAGGTGGTGGGGTAGACGAAACAGGCGGCCGGTGTAGGCCGGTATTACCTCATAGATGCTGTCTCCGAACAGAAAGCCCCGGTCCATTACAGATATCCGGGCCTCCTGCAGTGGCAGGAATTCGCCGTTCAGGTATACGTTGTCGTCATTCATGGGTTACTTGAACCAGCGCAGTACGCTGTCCTTTGCCTTGCGCCAAAGCCCGCCACTGGCCACATCGTGCAGGGCCACCAGGGGTTTGGTTGTAAAGGGTTTTCCGGCCAGGGTTATCTTGACGGTACCGATTCTAGCGCCCTTGTTTATGGGTGCCTCCAGGTTTGGATTGAGTACCATCTCCGCCTTAAGATTTTTGTACTGATTGCGTGGAATGGTGATGTGCAGGTTCTGTTGCAGGCCCAGCGCCAGCTGCTCCCGGTCACCATGCCAGATCCGGGCGCTGTTCAGGGTTTCGCCAGCACCGTACAGCCTATGGGTTTCGTAGAAACGGAACCCGTAGTTGAGCAGGGATTGACTGGCTTTGGTGCGGGCCTTGGTGCTCTCGGTCCCCATCACTACGCTGATCAGGCGCATATCGTTGCGTTTGGCTGAGGCCACCAGACAGTAGCCGGCGTTCTCGGTGTGCCCGGTTTTGATTCCATCCACTGATTTGTCCCGCCATAGCAGCTTGTTGCGGTTGTACTGCTTGATGTTGTTGTGGGTAAATACCTTGATGGAATACATGGAGTAGAACTTGGGGAACTCCTTGATGATTGCCTTGGCCATCCGGGTTATATCTCGGGCCGTGGTCACATGTTCGCTGTCGGGCATGCCGGTGCTATTGATGAAGTTGGTCTGGGTCATCCCCAGGTCCTGGGCATGTTTGTTCATGAGTCCCGCGAAGGCCTCTTCACTGCCAGCCACGTGTTCGGCCAGGGCGACGCTGGCGTCATTACCAGATTGAATGATCATACCCTTGAGCAGGGTTTCTATGTCAATCTTGGAGCCTTTTTCAATAAACATGCGTGATCCCGGCATGCGCCAGGCCTTTTCGCTGACTACGGTCTTATCCTTGAGGTTTAAATTGCCCTCCTGGATCTCTTTCAGCACCGTGTATGCGGTCATGATTTTGGTGATGCTTGCAGGCTCCAGGCGCTGATCGGAGTTGTTCTCTGCCAGGATCTGTCCACTGGTGTAATCGATCAGGATATAGCTGGAGGCCGCCACTTTAGGTGGGGCTGGGGTGGCTGCGGTGACGCTGGTACCGGTAGTTATGCTGATGAATAGTAGGGCCAGGGTGGGCAGTATTACACGAAAAAAAGGCACGTCAGACGGACTCCTGTGATGGCTGGTGATGGACCTCTGTTCTCTCTCGAGGCCGCGAAACAATTTGTCTCTATTCTATCCCGGTTGCGCCAGGTACTGAAGTGATAGCCTCATTCGATGATCAGGCGCATATCCTGGATTCCAAGCTGCCCCAGCTGCATGCTGGTGGCATCAGCCTGTTCCACATTTTGTATTGGCCCCACCTGAACCCGGTATATTGTCTTATCATAGCCCACAGCGGTCTGGATCCGGACTGGTTTACTCATTGAATTCTGCAGGCGTTGGGATAGTTGTTCCGCATTGTTCTGATCGGTGAATGCGCCCACCTGAAGATAGATGTCTGCATCCCTGCCAGGCAGTGCCAGATTGTTCCTGGTGGGTCTGGGTTGGCCCCTGCTGGGGTCCAGAGCCCGTACCTCCACTAGGCCGGTACCGCTGGCGGTGATCCCCAGTTTGGTGGCGGCAGCATAGGAGAGATCGATCACTCGATTGTCATGAAATGGGCCGCGGTCATTCACCTTAACTATGACCGCCCGGCCATTTCGCAGGTTGGTCACCTGCACGTAGGTGGGTAGAGGCAGGGATTTGTGGGCCGCAGTCATGGCGTACATGTCGTAGGTTTCGCCGCTGGAGGTGCGTCGGCCATGGAATTTGGTTCCATACCATGAGGCTATGCCCTGCTCGCTGAATCCTGTGCTGTCTCGCATTACCTGGTAGGTGCGTCCGAGTACGGTGTAGCTGCTGGGGTTGCCGCTGCGGCTGCGTGGCTCGGCTCTTGGGACGGCATTTTTGATTTTGGATACATCCATTCCACCGACTGGGGCGCCATCCCCGGCTCTGGATTTTTCAAATATAGCGGTTGGCCAGAGACTGCATCCGCTGAGTATGGATGCAAGCAGAATAATCAGGGCATGGCGGACATAGCTGTGGATATGGTTAACCATTGTTGTCTGTTTTGGCCTTACGCTGATCCAGGATTTTCTGGCTGAGTTGGTACACTGCCATGGCATACTGGTTGTTGTGGTTGTAGCGTGTTATCACGTAGAAGTTGTGGAAACCCAGCCAGTACTCCTTGGCCTTGCCCGCGTCGAACTGGATCAGATTACAGCGGGTGGATGTGGGAAGCTTGTGGCCTATCTTCACCCCTGCCATACCCAGATCGGCCAGGGTGGTGGTGGTCTCCAGGTCCATGTTCAGGTGTTCCCGGTAGCCGCTACCATTTATCTGTGCCGGGGTGGCAACCAGTCCGCCCTGACGCCAGCCGTGGCGGCGGTAGTAGTTGGCCACACTGCCGATGGCATCGGCGGTGTTGTTCAGCAGATCCCGTTTGCCGTCGCCATCGAAATCCACCGCGTATTCGCGGTAGCTGGCTGGTATGAACTGTGGCTTGCCTATGGCGCCGGCGTAGGAGCCGTGGGTGTTGGCCGGGTCGATGTCCTCCTCACTCAGCAACAATATGTATGCCTCCAGCTGTTTGTTGAACAGGCGTTGGCGCTTGGGGTAGGTGAAGGCGAGGGTGGTAAGGGCGTCCAGCACCAGGTGTTTGCCCATATATTTGCCGTATCTGGTCTCAACCCCGATGGTTGCAACGATGATCTGGGGTGGGACGCCATATATCTGCTCGGCCTTTTGTAATAGCTTGGCATGGCTGTTCCAGAATGCAATGCCATCTTTGACCCGCTCTTCGGTTACGAACAGGGGGCGGTATATATGCCATGGCTTGGCCTCGTATGGACGCTCCATGGAGTCGATTACCGCCTGACTGTACCTGGCCTTGGTCATTAGTGCGGCCAGGCTGGTTTTTTCAAAGCCATGTTTTTCTGCCATGGTTTCGATGAACTCATTCACGCCACGGGTATATTTTCTCGGGTTGGCGTGAGCGGAAGCGCAGATCAGGAACAGGGCTGCCAGACAGATGAGTATCAGGCGATGTGCGGATATTCTGTATTTCATTGTGTTCCCGTTTCAGCTCTGCATTAGTTTGCGATTGGTGTGGATCGACATCAGGATACCGAAACCGGATAGTATGGTCACTAGTGAAGTTCCTCCATAGCTGACCAAGGGTAAAGGAACCCCGACCACCGGCAGCATCCCGGTTACCATTCCCGTGTTGACGAACAGATAGACAAAGAACACCATGATTAGTGCCCCGGCCAGTAGTCGGCTGTAGGTGTCCTGGCCACGAGCCGCTATGTACAGCCCCCGCAGGATGATGAACAGGTAGAGTGAGAGCAGAATAATAATGCCGCTGAAGCCGAACTCCTCGGCAATTACCGCAAAAATAAAGTCGGTGGTGCGCTCGGGCAGGAATTCCAGCTGGGATTGGGTGCCGTTGAGCCAGCCCTTGCCGTAGATGCCTCCGGAGCCAATGGCGATCTTGGATTGGATGATGTGGTAGCCGGTGCCTAGGGGGTCCCGTTCCGGATCCAGGAAGGTGAGTACCCGGTCGCGCTGGTAGTCACGCATCCCCCACATCCAGACGGCCCAGCCGGTGGGTATGGCCACCAGAATGATGCCTATGATCAGTCGCCATTTAAGCCCGGCCAGAAATAGCACAAACAGGCCGGCAGTACCCACCAGTAGTGCGGTCCCCAGGTCGGGTTGTTTTGCAATCAGCACCACCGGCAGCAGGATGAGTGTCACGGCAAGGGTGGTCTTTTTCCAGCTGGGTGGCAGAGGGTCGCGGGCCAGGTACCAGGCCATCATCATGGGCAGGGCCAGTTTCAGGATCTCTGATGGCTGGAAACGGAACAGGCCCAGGTTGAGCCAACGTTGCGCCCCCTTGCCCATCTGTCCCTCAATCAGTACCGCCAGCAGCAGGATGATCCCCAGGATGAAGATTGATGGGGACCAGTAGCGCAGCTTATCCGGATGGACCTGGGCCAGGGCCAGCATGCAGACAAATCCAGCCCCCAGTCGGATGGATTGACGCACGATCTGTGCACTGTCCTGACCGCTGGCGCTGTAGAGAAAAACCAGGCCCAGGCCGCACAGGAGGATAATCCCGGTCAGCAGTGGCAGATCCAGGTGCATCCTGGTGATGGGGCCTCTGGTCTTGGAGCGGTCCTGAATCATCTCTCTTTTCTCAGCAGGTAATGGTCCATTATGCGTCGTGCAATGGGTGCTGCCACAGAGCTGCCATGCCCGCCGTTCTCTACGATAACGGCAATGGCTATCTTTGGTTTGTCTGCGGGGGCGAAGGCGATAAACAGGGCGTGATCACGCATCTTTTTTGCTACCTTATCCTCATCATAGGTCTCATCCTGTTTGATGGTGAACACCTGGGCGGTTCCGGTCTTGCCGGCAATCTTGTAGTTGTCGGTATGAATCCCCTTGGCGGTTCCGCGCGGGCTGTCTATCACCTTGGTCATGGCGTCTATTATATGGTTCCAGTGGTGAATGTTGCGTATCGGGAGCTGTTCTTGATGTATGCTTACGGTCGGCTCTGGTTGTTCGCTCTCTGAGAACTGGATGGCGTTAACAATCCGGGGTGGGAAGTGTTGTCCGTGCGCCGCCAGGGTGGCGGTGGCGCTGGCAAGTTCCATCGGGGTGGTAAGAAAATAGCCCTGGCCGATGCCAACAATCAGGGTCTCGCCGGTGTACCACTGTTCGCCCCTGGCGCGGCGTTTCCACTCTTGTGACGGCAGTAGTCCGGTAACCTCGCCGCTGATGTCTATGCCAGATTTTCTGCCGAATCCGAAGCGGCTTAGAAAGTCGTGGATCCGGTCGATGCCCAGCTTGTTGGCTAGGTCGTAGAAGTAGACGTCGCAGGATTCGACTATGGCCTTTTCCATATCCACCGACCCGTGGCCCCGTTTTTTCCAGTCACGGTATTTGTGTTTCAGTTTGGGGAGCTGGTAAAAGCCGCGGCATACCTCTTTCTTCCCTGTTGTGGTCCGTCCCAGCTCCAGTCCGGCCAGGCCAATAAATGGCTTGGTGGTTGAGCCGGGGGGGTAGCGGCCGCGCAAGGCCCGGTTAAACAGGGGTTTGTCGGGGGATTTCTGCAGGGCGTTATACGCATCGGTGGAGATGCCGCTCACGAACAGGTTGGGGTCGAAGCTGGGGTTGCTGACCATGGCCAGGATGGAGCCGTTAGATGGGTCTATCGCAACAATGGCGCCGTTTTCTTCCCCCAAGGTGTTGATGGCCTCGCGCTGTAGTTTGATGTCCAGTGACAGGAACAGGTTGGCCCCGGGTGTGGGCGGCTGGGACTCCAGTACCCGAATAGCTCGGCCCAGGACGTTTACCTCAACACTACGAGTGCCGACCTCTCCATGCAGCTCCTTCTCATAGAATTTCTCCACTCCATTCTTGCCCACATGGCTGGTTCCGCTGTAGTTGGATGCGTCCAGGGTTTTAAGCTCTTTCTCATTGATGCGCCCAACATAGCCCAGCACATGTGCTGTCTCTTCTCCTAGGGGGTATCTGCGCAGGAGTTTTGCTTGGATCTCCACCCCGGGAAAGCGGTGCCGGTTGACCGAGAAGTGTGCTGCCTCATCTTCGTTCAACCGGGTGCGGATGGGGATGCTGTCGAAGCGGCGGCGCTGTTTGCGCAGGCGGTTGAATCTTTTTAAATCGCCCTTGCTGATTTCCATGAGTTTCCCCAGTTGTGATAGGGTCTGGTCTAGATCCTCAACCTGTTCTGGGGTTATCTCCAGACTGTGGGTTGGAAGGTTTTGCGCTAGCAGGATACCGTTTCTGTCATATATCAGTCCACGGGTGGGTGGTATGGGCTCAACCCTTACCCGGTTGTCCATGGATTTGGTGGTGAAGTGTTTGTGATTTAGGAGTTGTAACTCAGCCAGTCTCAGTGCCAGTATCAATAGCATCACCAATACAACTATGGTGGCGATAATGCTGCGCCCCGCAAACAGTCGTGCCTCAATGATATGGTCTTTAAAGGTTGAGTTAGGCACTACACTAGCCCGTATATTTCATAAAGGGATTGAGGGTCATGGCAAACCTGGCTAAGTAGTTTGGTCTGAACTTGATTAGGGCAGATTGTACCAATGAAATACATGCTCTTTTGTTATGTAACTTTATGAATATATTCATGCTAGTTGTCGATTTGTGTCTGTCTTTATGTGATATGTAGGTTAGTTTGTCCGGAAGCGGCGTCTTACATCACGCAGGATTATAAAGATCCAGGGCCAGAGCAGCATCCCGATCACAGGTGTGAACCAATAGAGCGGGGGTGGGGGTGGTTGGTGGGTGATGCCCATGGCCCAGGTGGCTATCAGTGGTTCTAGAAACAGCAGTATCATTACTGTCACCGATTGTTGCCAGAGTGGAAATACCCGGATCTGGGTGTGTAGTCTGACCACTGTATATGCTACCAGAGATAGGGTAAGTGCATGTTGTCCAGGCAGGGATTCTGTCATTACGTCCACGATTAGTCCCAATAGCCAGCCAGCACCGACGCCGATACGTTCGGGGTGGGCCATGGCCCAGTAGATTAGCACCATGGTGTACCACTGAGGACGGAATGGTCTGGCCCAATCCGGTAGTGGTATCAGTGTGATCAGCAGGCTGATAAGAAAAGTTACCAGGATGATGAATAGCCCTTGTTTGTGTTCAGAACTCATGGCTGACTAACCTGCTCTGGCTGTTTGGGTATGGGTGTGTCCACAGTCCACACCAGAAGCACCTCGCGAGCGTGGTCCAGTCTGGCATTGGGTGTGGCCTGGATGTCGATAAAGGGCTTGCCCTCCACTCGCTTGATATCGGTCACCGTGGCCACCGGATAGCCTGGAGGGAAGCGCCCACCCAGCCCAGAGGTTACCAATAGGTCTCCGGTCTGTATGTCTGCGTTGTTTGGCAGGTGTGGTATATGCAGCCTTTTGATGTCACCGGTGCCAACTGCAATGGCGCGTTGGCCGGTGCGCAGTATCTGTACTGGCAGGGAGTGTCTGGCGTCAGTGATCATCAGTACGGTGGATGTGTACGGGGTAACATTTGTGACCTGCCCCATTACCGCATTGGCATCCAGTACCGGCTGCCCTTCAAAGGCCCCGGAGTTGCTGCCTTTGTTGATCAATATCTGGTGTATGTAGGGATCCAGGTCCACGGCAATTAGTTCTGCAATCAACACCCGATCCTTGACCTTGAGTGATGACTCCAGCAGGTCCCGCAGGCGCATATTCTCATTTTCAATGGCAATAAGCTTCTGCTGCTGGGCCTGCAGTTTTAGGTTGTCCTGCTTCAGTCGAGTGTTCTCATCTTGCAGTCGACTGTTGGTGGAGAATGTGGCAATCGCCCAGTTGCTTATCACCAGTGGTGTATTTGCCACTATGTGTAGTGGGTACACCACCAGGGTAAGCAGGTGGTGGACTTTCTTTAGGTGTTTCTGTTTGTGGCCGCCAAAAATCAGGGCAAGTGATATTACTACCGCCAAAATCAGTCTGGTATTTACTGAGGGCCCGTATGTAAAGATTGGTTTAATCGGAGGTCAGTTCCTGAATCTGAAAATATTTCTGATGTCTCTTTGAGGAGTTAGAGACAATCCTACTCAACCGCAAATATATCACCGCCATGCCGGTCCATGAGTTCCAGTGCTCTGCCACCGCCACGTGCCACGCAGGTTAGTGGGTCTTCTGCAACTAGTACTGGCAGTCCGGTCTCTTCCTCCAGCAGACGGTCTACATGGCTCAATAGAGCGCCGCCGCCAGTGAGGACCAGCCCGCGTTCGGCTACGTCGGCGGTGAGTTCTGGTGGGGTCTGTTCCAGTGCGGTCTTAACCGCGTCTACAATTCCGGATAGAGGTTCTTGCAGTGCTTCCAGGATCTCGTTGCTATTGACGACAAAGCTCTTGGGTATGCCTTCAGCCAGATTGCGTCCGGTTACCTCCATCTCCTTGACGTCGTTATCAGGGTAGGCGCTGCCAATCTGCTTTTTGATGTTCTCAGCGGTTGCCTCACCGATCAGGGTGCCATAGTTGCGTCGCACAAAACTGATGATGGCCTCGTCAAAACGGTCACCACCCACGCGGGCTGAGTTGGCGTATACGATGCCACTCAGAGAGATGATGGCCACCTCGGAGGTGCCGCCGCCGATGTCCAACACCATGGATCCGCGTGCCTCATCTACCGGCAGGCCGGCACCTATGGCTGCAGACATGGGCTCGTCGATCAGGTAGACCTCACGTGCTCCTGCGCTGACTGCGGATTCCTTGATGGCGCGCCGTTCTACCTGGGTGGATCCGCAGGGAACACATACCAGCACTCTAGGGCTTGGTCGGATCAGGCGGGATTCATGCACCTTGCGGATAAAATGCTGGAGCATCTTTTCTGTGACGGTGAAGTCGGCTATAACACCATCTTTCATTGGGCGAATGGCTGTTATATTTGCCGGAGTGCGCCCCAGCATCTGTTTTGCCTCCTCCCCAACTGCCACAACTGATCTGCCGCCGCCGTGGAAGCGATCCTGGCGGATAGCAACCACAGATGGCTCATTCAGCACGATTCCGCGTCCACGGGTGTAGATTAGGGTGTTTGCAGTTCCCAGATCGATGGAAAGATCATTGGAAAAAAGCCCTCTGATGCGTCGTAACATAGCCTGATTATTATCTCAAAAAGTATAGCGTTGATTGGGCAGAGGCCGTTGGCCCCACGGTTAACTGACATAATTTAACAATGGGCGCTGAGATGAGCAAGGAGAGATCCCATTGAAATGGTAATTTATCACAGTTTTACCTGCAGTAATCCGCTGAATATGGTAATTTTACCCGCTTTGCCTTTATTTGCTTTTCGAGGGACTTATGTCATTAGTTCGAGACGATGTGGAGAAGATCGCTCATCTGGCCCGCCTGGCAGTGAATGGGGATGAGCTGGATTCTGTGGCCGCCGGCCTCTCTGATATTCTCCAGATGGTGGAGCAGATGAGCTCTGTGGATACCGCAGGTGTGACTCCCATGGCGCATCCGTTACACATGACTCAGCCCCTCAGGCCGGACCGGGTGACGGAAGAAAACCGGCGTGATCTGTTTCAGTCCATAGCCCCACAGACCGAGGATGGTCTGTATCTGGTTCCAAAGGTAATAGAATAATCATGCACAACAAGAGTATTTCAGAGCTGGCTTCAGGGCTGCGTGCTGGGGAGTTTTCCAGCGTAGAACTGGTACAGCATTATCTGGGGCGGATCGGCTCCCTGGATAAGGGGTTGAACAGCTTCATTACGGTATGTGGCGAGAGAGCCATGGCCCAGGCCCGGGCTGCGGACGAGCAGCTTGCCTCAGGTGTCACCGGTCCTCTGACGGGGATCCCAATAGCCCAGAAGGATATCTTCTGTACCCAGGGAGTCAAGACCAGTTGTGGCTCTCGCATGCTGGACAGTTTCATCTCTCCCTATGATGCAACTGTGGTTTCCAAGTTGCAGGCTGCAGGTGCCGTGACATTGGGTAAGGCCAATATGGATGAGTTCGCCATGGGCTCATCCAATGAGACCAGCTGGTATGGTCCGGTAAAGAACCCCTGGGATACCGACAAAGTTCCGGGTGGTTCCTCTGGTGGATCGGCTGCGGCCGTGGCCGCCAGGTTGTGTGCTGCTGCCACCGGTACCGATACCGGTGGTTCTATCCGTCAGCCTGCTGCCTTCTGTGGTATCACCGGCCTCAAGCCGACCTACGGTCGAGTATCACGTTACGGCATGATTGCCTTTGCCTCCAGTCTGGACCAGGGCGGCCCCATGACCAGAAGCGCCGAGGATGCCGCGCTGATGTTGCAGGTCATGGCCGGAGTAGATAACAGGGACTCCACCAGCGTGGATGAGCCGGTCCCGGATTACTCTGTGACGTTGGGAGATGATCTGGACGGTCTTAGGATCGGACTGCCGAAGGAGTATTTTGATGCTGGGTTGGACGCAGAGGTTGCAGCCTCCATTGATCTGGCCATTGCCGAATATAAAAAGCTGGGTGCAGAGGTGGTGGAGATCACCCTGCCGAATACTGCATTGGCAGTTCCTACATATTATGTGGTGGCTCCGGCCGAGTGTTCATCCAACCTGGCGCGGTTTGATGGCGTGCGCTATGGCCATCGTTGTGATGATCCCAAGGATCTGGAGGATCTGTACAAGCGCTCCCGCAGTGAGGGGTTTGGAGCGGAGGTCAAGCGCCGTATCCTGATTGGAACCTACGCCCTTTCCGCTGGTTACTATGACGCCTACTACCTCAAGGCCCAGCAGATCAGACATCTGATCTCAGACGACTTCAAACGTGCCTTCGAACGGGTGGATGTAATCATGGGGCCAACCACCCCCAGCACCGCCTTCGGCATTGGGGAGAAGGCAGATGACCCGGTGACCATGTACCTGTCGGATATCTATACTATCGCGGTGAATTTGGCGGGGTTGCCGGGAATGTCGATTCCGGTACAGCCGGTGTCTGGTAGGCCGGTGGGGCTGCAGCTTATTGGAAACTACTTTGCCGAGGCCAAACTGTTGAATGTGGCCCATCGCCTACAGCAGGCGACGGAGTGGCATCTGGCAGCGCCGGATGGCTTCGAGTAGCGGGAAATTATCATTCAATTCTGTTGTGTAACGACATATACAAATTAAGACTGGAATCTAAAGATGCAATGGGAAACAGTTATTGGGCTTGAGATCCATGCCCAACTTGCCACCAACTCCAAGATCTTCTCCGGGGCCTCTATCGCCTTTGGTGCAGAGCCCAATACCCAGGCCTGTAACGTGGATCTGGGTATGCCAGGCGTGTTGCCGGTGCTGAATGAAGAGGTGGTGCGCATGGCGGTAAAGTTTGGGGCTGCCATCGGCGCCGAACTGGGTCAGCGTTCAGTATTTGCCCGTAAGAACTACTTCTATCCCGACCTTCCTAAAGGGTATCAGATCAGCCAGTTTGAGCTGCCCATCGTAGGTTTGGGTGAGGTGGATATCGTACTGGATGACGGCAGTGTAAAACCGATTGGTGTGACCCGTGCCCACCTGGAAGAGGATGCAGGAAAATCCCTGCATGAGGATTTTCATGGCATGACCGGGATCGATCTGAATCGTGCCGGCACTCCCTTGCTGGAGATCGTATCTGAACCGGATATGCGTTCCGCCAAGGAGGCGGTGGCCTATGCCAAGGTAGTGCACCAGATTGTTCAGTACATCGGGATCTGCGATGGCAATATGCAGGAGGGGTCATTCCGGGTTGACGCCAACGTGTCGGTTCGCCCCAAGGGGCAGAAGGAGTTTGGTACCAGAGCCGAGTTGAAGAACATAAACTCATTTCGGTTTATCGAGAAGGCGATCAATATCGAAGTGGAGCGTCAGATCGACGTAATCGAGGCGGGCGGAAAAGTGGTGCAGGAGACCCGGCTGTATGATGCGGACCGGGATGAGACCCGCTCCATGCGTTCTAAAGAAGAGGCCAATGACTACCGCTATTTTCCCGACCCGGATCTGTTGCCGGTGGAGTTTGATGATGCGTTTGTTGCCGCGGTTACGGCCGATATGCCCGAGCTGCCTGAGGCCAAGTGCAAACGCTTCAGTGAGCAGTATGGGTTTGGAGCCAAAGATGCGGTGGCACTGATTGCCAGTCGTGAACTGGCGGACTATTTTGAGGCGGTTGCCAAGAGTTCAGGTGATGCCAAGCTCTCTGCCAACTGGGTAATGGGGGATCTTTCTGGTGCCCTGAACCGGGATGGCAAGAGCATAACCGAGTCGCCGCTGGCGGCTGAGATGCTAGGTGGTCTGATCCAACGCATTCTGGATAACACCATCTCGGGCAAGATTGCCAAGCAGGTGTTTGAGGCCATGTGGAATGGTGAAGGCAGTGTGGATGAGATCATCGAGGCCAAAGGTCTGAAACAGATTACAGATAGTGGCGCCATCGAACAGATAGTGGATGAGGTTATAGCGGCCAACCCGCAGCAGGTGGAAAACTACCGCAGTGCTGAAGAGCAGAAGCGAGGCAAAATGCTTGGGTTCTTTGTGGGTCAGGTGATGAAGGCATCCAATGGCAAGGCCAACCCACAACAGGTGAATGAGCTCCTAAAGCAGAAGCTTTAGGCGTCTGTAGGATTTAATGCTGACTGGTTACTAATTTGCGTTTCAAATAGATAAACCCGACAGGCTCCTAGCCAGAATAAAAATCCTGGTTGCGGTTAGTGATTTGTTGCTGATTGCTTAGAAGCTGTGTCTAGCATGCAGTTCATATCCAAACCCCGGTTTCCAGCCCCAGGAGAAGCTACGCAGATTTTTTACTGCAATCCGTTTGGCCTCTGCCGATGAGTGTTGGCTGAAGCCGCAGCCGTAGCTGGTGCGGATCTTTCCGATCCTGGTTTCATATCTGGACTTAATGATAATCACATGTCCGTGTTGTAGCGCGGTGCTGGCCTGAACGTGTAGGTCCCGCATCTTTTTTTTGATGAAACCCTTGTTGTGTAATAGGTTATAGGCCATTTTGGTGGCCTCGGTAATAGTCGTCCTCTCTGCTGCTACCCACTCAATTGCAAGTGAATTGCCAAGTTCTTTTGCCACAACACAAACGCCACCGGCATTTGATATCAGCGGAGTAAAAAATGTGGTAGTTGCTATCGTGACAATTGCTATGAATTTGCTGCGGATAAATATCAGCGTTAATGGAGGTGGTGGTGTGGTCATCTTTGGTTGTTTCACTATGGTCTCTAAATATGTGTCTTGATAGGAAGTGTGTCCGGTTAAGGGTTTATAACTGGACTGCATGTTGAGTGTTGTGATCTCCTTAGATTAGATTATATATGACAATTCATAGTGTGTTCTCATTTGTATTTGCACGCTGTGCGAAGAGGATAACTGCGGACAGAAAAGCAGAAAATAATATCTGGGTACCATATTAGATAAAAAAGATACTATAATATCCGGGTGGTCTAATGCTTAGTATAATTTTTTTTATTTCCCACCAATAAATAAGGGGTGTCTGATGGTAGTTAAGAAAAGAGCTACGAAGAAAAGAGTTGCCAAGAAGAAAGTCGCGGCTAAGAAGAAGGTTGCTGTAGTCAACCGCCAAGCTGAAGTTGTTGCCAAGTTGCGTGAAAGTCTTAAGGCAGCAAAGGCAGATGCCAGCGAAGCCAAGAAACAGGCGCGTGAAGGTGAGCGTCGCGTACGGGCCTTGCTAAAACTTCTGGAGACTACCCAGACAGCTGCTGGAAAGTTTCTTGCTGGTCGTGTTAAGGATGCAGTTAAACAGTATGGTGTGGTGGTTGCACCTAAGAAGCGTAAGCGCCGTGCTAAGAAAAAGGCAGTTGCCAAGAAATAGTGGTTTCCTGTCTGGTAGATCTACGGCCGGGTTTGCAGTAGATTCCTGCGCTGGATTCCTGGTTTAGATAGCAGTTGTTCCCAGAGTTGAGTTACGGTCTGGGGGCAGCTGCTTTTTAATGTATGTTTGGTTGCCTAGTCTGAGCTGCAGCAATTCCTGTTATTTTTGTGAGTTCAACTGGTCTAGATTGCGGTTGTTGTTATTCCATGCGGGCCATGGCCACGGTATAGGTCTTGCCCTGTTTAACTTTTTTGTAATTTCCAAATACCTCGTTAAAGGCTCTGGCCACAAATTTGCGTAGTCCGGATATGGTTACCACGTAAAAGCGTCCACCTGGGTTTAGGCGGGCTAGGGCGTCATAGAAATAGAGGTAGTAAAGTTCCTTGCCGGTCTTTGCCGGGAGGTTGGATACAATTAGATCAAATCGTCTGTCACCAATCTGGTCAAAGCCATTGCTAAGGAAGATGTCGGTGTTATTGATCTGGTTGGTTTTAGCGTTCTTTTTACTATATTCCACCGCCACAAAATCCTTGTCCACCAGTACGCTTTTACCTTCTGGTGCCAGTTTGGCCAGAGTCAATCCTAGGGGGCCATAACCGCAACCGAGATCCAAGGTGTTGTCGTCTGGGTTTACCTCCATATGATCCAGCAACAGGCGGCTGCCTTCATCCACGTTCTTGGGGGAGAAAAGTCCCCAGGTGGTGTGGAATTGCAGGGTATGGCTACACAGGGTTTCGCTGAAGACTATGTCTTGGCGTAGTTTGTCCAGGTAATCCCTGGTGGATCTGTCCAGTGCTTTTGTATTCATGTTTGATTGTATGGTGTTATGTTTTTGGTGGTTACTATTTAGTTCGGCCACTACACACTGGGCAGTCGGGGTCCGCCTTCAGTTTCAGTGTCCGCCACTGCATATGCAGGGCATCCAGCAGCATCAGCTTACCATTAAGCGTGGTACCTATGCCGGTCAGGACCTTGATGGCCTCGGTGGCCTGCACGCTGCCAATGATGCCTACGACCGGCGCAAGTACGCCATTCTCAGAGCAGGTCTCGTTGACCTCGCTGCCGCTGCCGTAGAGGCAGTGATAGCAGGGGTCGCCCGGCTGTCCGGTAAATACTGAAACCTGCCCCTCCATGCGAATGGCGGCCCCAGAGACCAGTGGGGTGCGACTGGCAACGCAGGCGCTGTTGATGGCAAAGCGGGTGGAGAAGTTGTCGGTTCCATCGATAACCAGATCCACGCCGGCTACCTGCTGTGCAATCTCTTCGGTTTCCAGCAGCTGGTCAATGGTGGTGATTTGGCACTCCGGGTTGAGGGCTTGAAGGGTCTGTCTGGCCGATTCAACCTTCTTTATCCCTATTCGATCCGTGGTGTGAATGATTTGTCGCTGCAGGTTTGTAAGATCGACCTTGTCGAAGTCCACCAGTATCAGCTCGCCCACACCGGCGGCGGCTAGATACATGGCCACTGGAGAGCCTAACCCCCCTAGCCCCATTATCAAAACCCTGGCGCCCAGGAGCTTCTCCTGTCCCTTTACGCCGATGGATGGGAGCATTATCTGGCGACTGAAGCGCAATAACTGGTTATCTTCCATTGGGGCTGTGCTTTTATTTAAGGTTTTAATGATCGCGCATCCTAACCTAAAATCATTGTCCGGGAAAATGCCAAAGGTATATGTTTATTGCTGGGCAGGAAAAAGTTTGTGAAAAACAAGATGATGCCGACAAATTCCCGCGTGTTAACCTGTTTATCCCCCTTTTTTGCTGCAGTTATAAAATTGGTGCATTTTTTATTTAGCCATGTTTCATTGGTTTTTCCACTATGAGTTGTTTATGAGGCGATAAGGTACTATTATTATGACCAATGGTAGGCGCTGCCTTTATTAAGGGTGTTTTTTGATTAATTAGGCGCTTAGGTCGAGCAGAGCCGTCGCCCACAGTTCGCGGTGGCGGGAGTCCTTACATTCGTGAGGGATGTCTGTTTCACCGTTCAACACGGCTTAATCTGATGTGTTGGTTGCAGTGTGTTCTGGTTGTTTGTCAGGTACGGCCTGACTGGTTTGTGGCAACTATTCGGTTTGTGCTGAACTGGATAGAAGAAAAGAAAATTTTAAACTTTTATCATTCCATTCACCGCTTGGCGGTATCAGTAAGTAAAGAGGGGCAAAGATGTCAAAAAATTCAATGACTTTTCGTGACAATCGCACTGGCAAAGAGGTGGAACTGCCAATAATAGAGGGTACAACCGGGCCAGCGGTTGTGGACTGCACCAAATTCTACCGTGATTTCGATATGTTTATGCTGGATCCGGGTTTTCGTTCCACAGCTTCCTGCGACAGTAAGATAACCTTCATTGATGGTGAAAAAGGTATTCTGGAGCATCGTGGGTACCCGATTGAGCAGTTGGCAGAGAAAAGTAATTATATCGAAACCTGTTACCTCCTTATGCATGGGGAGTTACCAAATAAGGCCCAGTATGAATCGTTCAGCCGCATGGTGATTGAACATACTATGGTGCATGAGCAACTGCTGCAGTTTTACAAGGGCTTCAGGCGTGATGCGCATCCAATGGCGATCATGGTGGGTGTGGTTGGTGCCCTATCCGCCTTCTATCATGACTCATTGGATATAAACAATCCGAAACACCGTGAAATCTCGGCAATCCGTGTTTTGGCAAAACTGCCCACAATAGCAGCCGCTTCCTATAAATATTATACCGGTCAGCCATTCATCTATCCGCAAAATGATCTCTCTTTTGCGGCTAACTTTCTGAACATGATGTTCTCCACTCCGTGTGAGGAGTACAAGATTTCGCCGGTGATTGTTGATGCAATGGATAAGATTTTTATCCTGCATGCAGATCATGAGCAGAATGCATCCACTGCAACTGTGCGTCTGGCAGGATCCAGTCAGGCCAATCCATTTGCCTGTATCTCGGCAGGTATCAGTGCCCTCTGGGGGCCAGCCCATGGTGGTGCCAATGAGGCGGTTTTGCGCATGTTGGATGAGATTGGAACCCCGGATCGGGTGGCTGAGTTTGTTGAGAAGGCGCGTGACCCAGAAGACTCGTTCCGTCTGATGGGTTTTGGTCATCGCGTATATAAAAACTACGATCCAAGGGCCAAGGTGCTGCGTGACGCTGCACGCGGGGTGCTGGAAGAGACCGGGCGTGCAGATGATCCGTTGTTTAAGATTGCCATGGAGCTGGAGAAGATCGCACTGGAGGATGAGTACTTTATAAAGAAAAAGCTCTATCCGAATGTTGATTTCTATTCAGGCATTATCCTGCGTGCTATCGGCTTCCCGCCAAACATGTTTACCGTGATCTTTGCCCTGGCCCGCTCCGTGGGTTGGATCAGTCAGTGGATCGAGATGATTGATGATAGCCATCTGTCAATTGGTCGCCCCCGCCAGCTCTATTCAGGTGCAACCAGAAGGGATTGGGTCCCTCTGGACAGGCGTGGAGATTGAAGCTGGGCAACTGTAATATCTCACCGTATCGGCCGGTAGGATATTCTGTTGTGCGTCGGTTATTACATATAAGGCCGTCATGGGTTGCACGGAAGCAACCACGAGGGCGAGCGTTTATCACCAGAGAAAACTCCATTCCAGGCCATTCTACTCAGTGTGTATAAAAGCACTACGGGGAACCGGATGGCTCTGGTGTGGTTCAGTGTAGAGTAGAGGGTAGGTGCTCAACCGATTTATCGATTGTGGTGGCCTGCTCAACGGGATTGCCGGATTTGTTTCGATGACTGTAGTCACGACTATCTGCTCGCCTTCAGTTTCAAGGCATGAGTAACGTATATGGATATACTAATGTCGTGGGCGCATGTATGCGCAGGAATGGTCTTCTGCCTGAGCGAGTCTGATTGCTGTCCTGATGCGCTAGTTCGGGTTGAAAACGATAGAAAATTTGGAGATTATGGTGCCGTAGATTTAGAATAGAATAAAGTGATAGCTGAAATGGATAGTATGGATAATGAGCGGGTATGTTAAACAGATGTGGTTGGGTTCAAGGGCCTGCTGATAGTGCAAGGTGTAGCATCTGCTGAAAGCAGATTCCTATCCATTATTCCTCTACATATATGAAAATATGTATAGTGGTTTTAATAGAAAAGATTGGCAAT
>JAAGZL010000574.1 GCA_024206335.1 Gammaproteobacteria bacterium | reverse complement strand
CTTGTTTATAGATAATCGTAGGGAAAGATTTTATTCTGTGGTCATTTACTTAAAAGGAATACACCTCATGGCCAGACAACCCCTTTTCGTTTTACCCGGTCAGCCGCAACACGTCATACAGCGTGGCAATAACCGCCAGAGTATATTTCGTGCTGATCGCGATTACGACTTCTATCTCGAACAATTAGGCGATGCTGAATTTCAAGGAGTCTGACCCGAATGGCACTTACTTAAGCCGAAAATGCAGGGAAAATCCCTTCTCCCTGGGGAGAAGGTTAGGATGAGGGGGAAACAAGCTGTAGCGGGGTTATTGGCTCTCACCCTCACTCCAGTCCTCTCCCGCTAGGAGAGGGGGATAAATCGAGTAATTTGGCTTTAAGTAAGTGCCATTCAGACCTGACCCCTTAGATCGCACATGACCCCTTAGATCGCACCGCAACAGAAAATCATCAAATCCGACGGACAGGTTATACACCTGTGGGGATCACAGGATGTGCTGGTGATGAAGTTAATGGCGAGCACCTTGCAAACCGTGTTACCGCTCTCACCACGTTG
>JAAGZL010000573.1 GCA_024206335.1 Gammaproteobacteria bacterium | reverse complement strand
GCCGCTGATGCGAGGCGTGTGTGCCGGGCATGGCACTTAACTAGAGAGGTGCAAGTCCTCTTATCAGGTATTCGCAGAGCCGAAGGTTAGCGAAAGGGCAAGGGCGTTGTCGTGAGGCAGGGTCTGAAGGAAGTCCAGCGCGAAATCGCGGGGCGATGAACAAGAACTCAATATGAGGTGTGACGTATTCGGGGCCAGCGGGCACGTGACTGCTAAGCCCTCCATCTGCAAGCGGGATACGTTTTATAAATTGAGCGCTTACGCGATGAAAGTTAAGTGTCTTACCCCGGGAGGTCTGTATGGTGTTGAAGGAGCAACTGACAATGGAGAGATCGATTGTGATCGCCATACAGAAGTCAGCAGAAGGCATAGTAGGTGGCACTCTCGCCACTGAAGGCCAGAACAAATCACGGAGAGTAATCGTTGGAGAAGTATTTCTAAATGGCGCCTGTTAAGCAGTTAAACCTGCCTCTGGGAAATCCAGAGGGTGAATTAGAAATGGGAGATTCAACTGAACCAAAATCCACCTTTTGTTCATCATTGCTTAATCGCGTACTGGAGAGGAATAATCTGGTTCGTGCGTTAAAACAAGTTTGCCGCAATAAAGGCGCACCGGGCATCGACGGCATGAGCGTCGATGAACTCCCTGACTTTCTCAGGCAACACTGGCCGAAGATACGACAGCAGCTAATCGATGGACGATACCGTCCTAAACCGGTAAAGCGTGCCGAGATACCAAAGCCAGATGGGCGTAAACGTAAGCTGGGCATACCGACTGTACTGGATCGAATGATACAGCAGGCCATTGCT
>JAAGZL010000572.1 GCA_024206335.1 Gammaproteobacteria bacterium | reverse complement strand
GGCATCCGACGCGATATTTATGCAACTGTCGGGTTAACTTATCTCTTAATCATAACAGCAATGAAATAAGTAAACTGTCACCATAATTCGTGTCATCCCGCTCACCTCCCTGTCATCCCGCCCACTTCCCTGTCATCCCGCAGCTTGACCGCGGGACCCAGCTATCCCGCCCACTTCCCTGTCATCCCGCCCACCTCCCTGTCATCCCACCCACTCCCCTGTCATCCCGCCCAAAAACCTGTCATCCCGCGGCTTGACCGCGGGACCCAGTCACCACCACCCCCAACTGGATACCGCGGTCAAGCCGCGGTACGACACTATTAAGAGTTCGGACGGGACACACTACAGATGGAGGGATGGTTCACGACATTAGCACTTTATTACCTACTCAATAAATGAAAGCACCAGTTCATCTTCAGCCATATCGACAATAGGTAGCTTCAAATTACGATCACCCAACGCCCAGCTGGAGTATTCGTGGTTAAATTTCCGATATCGTAATCGCGTCTTTACCCTCAATGGACTTTCTGCCCACTTCGGTATGCTAAATTGGTACGATTGAATGTCGGCCTTGCCCGGGTCAAGCAAATTCCCGTAACTCTCGCCTACTGCATTAAACAAGTCATGTTTCCAGACTCTTTTCCCCTGACGGTTTACCAGGCTGGAAGCATAGAAATGGGCTCCCTTATCAACAATATTTTTTTCATCAACCGCGCCACTAGAAAACACTGCCTCGTCATTAGCATCGACGACCAATAGCTCCAGCCAGGGTTGATTGATGTCTATGGTGCCTGCAGGAAAAAAATGGCCCACTCGATCGCTGGATACACTGACCTGCAAGGACACAGTTTCATCCACCTTGAATACTCTTTTGCCATGCTTATTGCTGTCAAGATGAATGGAAAGTGACAATCGGTCGGCTTTGAGGAAATCGATGACAATTTCCAATTGCTCCTTATCCCCGAGCAAGTAGGGTACAGCCGTATTTGCCGCAGGTGTCCTGTGTGAGCGGTGTTTACCCGCATGGCTCGCCGATGGATCGCTACTGTCGACCAAAGGGAAGTGGCAATCCTGGCAACGATAGGACTCTTCATTGGCATAGTTCTTATCACTGTGGGTTGAAAACGGGCCCGCTACCCAGGCCTGGTACTGGCTTTGCAATTTCACCCATCCCCAATCATTTAATTCCCGGTCGATATACTGTTCATGACAGGTGGCACAATTGATCGGATCCGACAATATATCTCGTGCCATATCCTTGCGGTGTTGCCGAGGATTGATTTTAATCAGGTAGTTGAATATCTCCGTTCCTATAAAACCGTCACTATCGGCAAACAGGTAGTCCTGCTCTGGTTCATAGAGGTAGCTACCGACACCCTCAAGACTAACGGCTTTGCCGATGCCATGGCAGGCCATACAGCTGACACCTTCATCGATATGCATGCCTTTATCCAACTCACCACCCTCGGATAGCTCCCCACTTAATAATGCAACAGGAATATGACAGGCAGCACAATAACGTGTTGCGGCGATACCCTTCTTACTCACCAGGGAATGCAGATTTTTCTGGAAAAACGGATCAGATGCAGAGCGGCCATGCATGGATGAACGCCATTCCCGGGTAATTTGAGGATGACACTCACCACATTTTTCGGAACGCCCGATGCGGCGCGCATCCAGGAATGTGGCCGTCGAGGTTTGCGCCAGGCTAGGCAGAAATTTGCCTTCGCCGTAAGCCGCCTCAAAAGTGACTGCTGCCTCATCTAGAAATGTGGATGTACGAGCTGAGTAAATGAGGCTCATCACCATAACCAGTGCCATTGAACCCAGGGCATAAAAAACAAGATGCGCAGCAAGCCTTCTGTTCAACACTTGAGCGAAGCTGGAACGCCTGGCCTGTACGCCCACGAAAAAACGGTTAATCCAGTGAAATATAAAAAGATGTGTCAACACAAATAGTGCAACAAAAAGGCTACTAACCAGGTGGAGCTGGTAAATCCAGCGCTGCGCTTCATACTGGCCGATCACGCCGATCACAATACCGGTAATTGCCACGGTAGTGAATATTAACAAGCTCGACCAACCGACAGCCGCCTGGCCCGGCCGTTTGAAACCCTGTGCCAATCGAATGTGATTGAAGACGAACAGCACAAAAACCAAAACCAGCCAGAAACCCGTCAGGGTATGAAAGAGATACGTCCACTGTTGCCATAAACCGTGATCACTAAAAACCCAGGTGACAAAGCCACTCAGGCTAACCAGCAAGAACAGGACCAGGAATAAAGGCGCGTATCGTCGTTCCTTATTTTTCACTTACTCGACTTCCTTACGTGTCTTGATGGGGATATCGAGGCTGTCCCAGGCGACATTGACCACAGGAATTTTGATATATCGCTCTTTCAGCGCCCACCTCGCATAGCGCTCATTGAGCTTACGGTATTTAACCGTGGCTGTGACGGTTATGGGGGATTTTGCCCAGGCTGGAACTCTAAATCGATTGTGCACTATGTCGGACTCACCCGCCTTTATCACACGCTTAAAGGACTCCCCTACCATATTAAATAAATCGTGCTTCCAGACCAGTTTCCCATGACGGTCTACCGGCAACGAACGATAGAAGTAGGATTCAGGATCGACAATGTTTTCTTCATCTATCAAACCACTGTGGTAAAACAACTCCCCTTCGGCATCCATCGCAAGGAACTCGACCCAAACCTGATTGATATCGATAGAACCACCAGGGAAGTCGTGCCCAACCCCTCGATTGCTGATCACGGTATAGATGTCGGCCTGTTCACCCAGGTAAAAATAAAATGGCGCCTCTTCAAAATTCCGCAGGTTTTCGTCGAGTGCATGCAGGGTTTGCAAAGCGTCTTCTCGGTTCGGTTTGTCGATACTGACGCGAATTTTGTTGGACTGTAGAAACTTTCTGGTTTCATCCAGTTGTTTTTGATCCCCACGCAACAACGGCAGGAAGGTATTGGAACCGGGGAAATGATGCGACCGTATCTGACCATTGACATCGGCAGATGGGTCAGACGAGTTAACCAGGGGCATATGACAATCCTGACACCGCCTGACAACATCATTTGAATAGCCCTCCTGGTGCTGGTTCGAAAATGGGCTTTTTAACCAGGCGCTATACTCATCCTGCATTTTTACCCACCCCCAATCATTCATATCTTTGTCCATAAACTGGGTATGACAGGCTGAACACATTTTCGAATCCTGCTGAATACTCTTGCCCAGATCTTTCCTATGCTGATCCGGCCTGGTGCGCAAAAGCAAATCGTGTATGGCCCTCAACAGCGGACTTTGGCTTTGTTCGAACAGGTAATCTTCAGCGGGTTTGAAGAGGAAGCTGGCAACCCCTTTTAAATGCTTAAGCGAAACAATCCCATGGCACCCCATACAGGATATTCCCTCACGATTTGCAGCCGTATTGGCAACACCACCATGCTTACCGCCGGGGCTTAGCTCACCCGATAACAATGCAACAGGAGCATGACAACCTTCGCAATAACGCGTCGCACTAATGCCTTCGTTTTCTGCCAAGAGATTGACATTGGTGACATAGGTCGGATCCGAGGCCGCCTGCCGATGAACGGAAGACATCCATTGCCGCCCAACGTCTTCGTGACAACCCAAACAACGATGGGAGTTGGCGATCTGGCGTTGATCTATAAATGCATTATTGGCCGTTTCTGTCTGACTTGGCCTGAAACGGTGTTCTCCATAGCTATACTCGTAGTCATCGACCACAGGACTCGTTTGATAGGGCTCCAGGCCCAGCCAATACACTAATGCCGAAAACCCAATCAACAGTTGTAAAATAACATTGAATTTTACAATTGATTTTATACTGCCTTCAGGGACACCCGGATAGCGGGACTGGTTTCTTTTTTTCCTTTTTTCAGGTAACGACCTCGCATGCAATACCACGTGAACCAGAACCAATAACAAAAACAGGACGGCACTCACAACATGCAACACATATATCCATTGTTCACTTTCTTGCTGGCCTCTGAGCGTGATATGCCAACCGCTATAAGCAAAGCCGATAAACAGCAAAATGGTTGTCAGCCCACTCAGCAATACGCCGGATCGACGAAAACCGATCGTACGCCTGAAATGTGCGCCCAGGTAAGGTAACAAGGCAAAGCTACAAATGATGCCGGTTAGCAAATGGAACAGTACTGACCACTGTAGCCAGATTGAGTGACTGCTAAACAGATAAGTGACCAAACCGGTGATACCACAAGCGACCGTCAATGCACCCGTCACAGGAACATAACTGCGCTCTGTATTGATGAGTGGTTGGCTATCGGCCACCACTCACACCCTGGCTAAACTCGTATTGTGTGTTGATATACGCCAACACGGCAGCTTCATGATCCGGCATTAAACCTTGTGCTGCACTCAGCCTTACCACATTAGTTTCCTGACTATTCTTCAACAACCCCCAAAGAACCGGCTCAATAACGGAAGCAAGCCCTTGATCCACCAGCACCTCCAAAGCCCTGGCCTTATCCAGCGCTGAAAACTTCCCAAACTTCCCAGCAATATTTTTCGCCAACATTGTCTTCGCGACGACCACGTCAGCACTGGCGGCTGTTAACAGCAGCGTTGTTTTTTCCCCAAAGGATAAACCCGTGCTATTTGCGG
>JAAGZL010000571.1 GCA_024206335.1 Gammaproteobacteria bacterium | reverse complement strand
TGATGCTAGCGCGGGTGAGCAGGGTGCTACGTTTGGCGCAATGGAGCATCAAGGCGACACTGACGCAGCGCAATGGCTTGCCATTAAACCTTTTTATGATTTAGGCGGGGTGCCTAAATAATGGATACTAAATACATTGGTCTGGGGCAGGACTTCGAGACTATCGAGGAATGGGCCGATTATATCCGGTTTGACACTATCACTGAGCCCCACAAGGGCATACTCACTGATGATAAAGCTTACCCTATCGTTGCCAGTAGCGCTCTTAATTTTTTCGGGCATGCTTGGGAACACGGAATAACACTCACATCAGACCCTTCTGTTCGATATGATGGCGATTTCGGTAACGGAGCCAGGATTGACGTTGATTTCAAACTTGACATAAGGGGTTTTAATTTAGAATGGATTCCAATAGATGCGCCATATTCCGTCGAAATGAGGGCAACACATTTTGATAGTGTGGCATGTAATTGCACCGGAAACACTGCAATCCGTATTCTTGGCGGGAACACAATACTCAGGGCAGTGCGCGTCCATGCCCCTCTAGCAACGGGCTTTAATTTACAAACCGGAATCGAAGAATTATACGCGTGTACAGCCGAGGGATGCTTGGTTGGCGTTAACGCACACGTAACCAATACCGGGGCCATCCAGAATGTAGTAACGCATAATTGCGGCACTGGGTGGACGGGCATATACTCCGGCACATACTCGAACAACGCATCAGATGACGGGACGCACCCTGGCCCTGATGGCGTATTAGTAACTGCTGACCCATACGAGACTGACGGCTATACTCCGTCACAAGGTGGTCAATTAACTAGCATGGGTATTGATGTAGGTGTTACTCACGGTGCTGACGGCAAACCTTTTGCTCTTGTACCTGCAATCGGTGCTTATCCTGCATATCTACCGGATGACAGCGTTTCTCCCATCCTAACGAATCCCACATCAGAAGGCGATATTACTGGATTAGTGTGCAAGGTAGACACCGATGAGGCAACCGGTATTCTCTTTACTGTTGCTACGGATACTGCCATGCAACCAACCCCTGAGCAAGTTGAGGCAGGGCAAGACCATCT
>JAAGZL010000570.1 GCA_024206335.1 Gammaproteobacteria bacterium | reverse complement strand
TCGACCTTTCAGTTCAACAACGGTATTCTTCTTCACAGTGGCGTATCCTTTTGGTTGTTTTCATTGTTTCGCAACAACAAATCAACCAGATACGCCGCTTTTCTTCAACCCCTCAAACACCAGATTCAGTTATAACTCGTAAGTAACAGAGGTCAATTTTAAAACGTTATTCAGCGAGCAACAAAAAAAACAGAAATATTTCCGAAAAGCCATCATTACTTACGGGCACTAAATGCAAATATTAACCCGGCCTTCTCTATTTCTATCAATCTGTTAGGGCGTACTAACTCGATGGTATTTAGTTTTTTCTGTAATGAGTAAGGCTTCTGACTCTATCCGTAGGACAGCCTGTTGTATGCCAACTCAAACGCATCCAATGAACGGCATCCTTTTCCGAAAGACAGCGCAATATAACGTGATTTGATGTTTGAGTAGTTCTTACAGCTTGTCCAAATTCTTTATATATTCCCAGACAACAACATGCTTCCATCCAAGCGATTCAACCTTCTTTTTCACATCATAATCCCTGACTACATTCTTTCTATATTTATCATTCCAGAATTCACGATACGACTCACGTAGCGTTATTCACTCAATTTTGCCTTAGCTGTGTTTAAGTTGTATTGCGTGGTGTTTGTATACGGGTGATTCTCCCCTAATTTGGCAGTAAAAACAGATAAGGCAAGCTTGAAGTATTCAATCGCCCTTTTGTACTTACCTAGTGAATCCCAGGCTGAACCCAGGTTGTTACGACGGATAGCCACCTTCGGATGATCCTCACCATAGGTCTCGATACCACTGGCCAGAGCAAGCTCGTAGTAGTCTATCGCCTTTTTATACTCACCTAGTAATTTCCAGGCTGAACCCAGGTTATTGTGATAAACAGCCAGCTTCGGATGATTCTCGCCATAGGCCTTGAGATCACTGGCAAGGGCAAGCTCATAGTAGTCTATCGCTTTTTTGTACTCACCTAGTGATTTCCAAGCCGAACCCAGGTTATTGTGATAAACAGCCAGCTTCGGATGATTCTTACCATAGGTATTGAGATCACTGGCAAGGGCAAGCTCATAGTAGTCTATCGCCTTTTTATACTCACCTAGTGATTTCCAAGCCGAACCCAGGTTATTGTGATAAACAGCCAGCTTCGAATGATCCTCACCATAGGTCTTGAGATCACTGGCCAGGGCAAGCTCGTAGTAGTCTATCGCCTTTTTATATTCACCTAATGACTTCCAAGCTGAACCAAGATTACTGAGATTAACAGCTACCTTCGGATGGCCCTCACCATAAGTCTTAAGATCACTGGCCAAGGCAAGCTCATAGTAGTCTATCGCCTTTTTATACTCGCCTAGTGATTTCCAGGCTGAACCCAGATTACTGAGATTAACAGCTACCTTCGGATGATCCTCACCATATATACTAAAATCACTGGCCAAGGCAAGCTCATAGTAATCTATCGCCTTCTTGTACTCACCTAGAGAATCCCAGGCCGAACCCAGGTTGCTATGATCATTGGCCAGGGCAAGCTCATAGTAATTTATGGCCTTTGAATATTTAGCCAATGTAGTGTTTATTAATCCAGCTTGATTAAGGTATCGGCCATTATTTGGCACCAGCCTTGCGGCTTGCTCATAGTATTTTCTGGCCATTTCATAATCAAATTGCAATTCATTAATACCACCTAATTTATAGGCATCTGCAGCCGCACGGGTTGTCATTTCCGTAAGATTATTTAGACTTTCATCCAGTGACTGCACCAAAACTTCTTCTGCTTTCTCTAACTGACCTTCATTCAAGTATTTCCGAGCTTTTATCGCCAGGTGATCCGCTTTTGGTCGTTTGTTGAGTCCATTCTGCAACTCACTATATTTCACAATCCAATTATCTATAACCTGTTGCGCCTCATTTATTTGGATGTCTTTCACAGCCAACAATTCTTCAAGACGATCCACTATTTTTTGATTTATCCCTTCACAATTAATTGAGGCATCGCCTTTTGTATCTGATATTGCAGGGCTACACCATCCTTCAGTGGATTGAGTTGTGGTCGCAGCTAATGTGGATAGGGTGCAAAACATACAGATTAACCCGATGACACAATTCCTCATGGATTCCCCCTGCTTAATTATGGACAATAGGGGGGCAGACCACGGTTTCCTGTTACCCCTCAACAAACAAATCTTTCGTCTGATTATCATCATTCACTCTTGGACGCCCAGGCTTGCATGGAATTACCGGCCTGCCCATATTTATAGCAATCTGTACCTAAAACTTGTTACTACCTGAAGCATAACTGCCATTTGTACCTGCTCTAATTCCATCGACTAACCCTTTGTCTAGATGATGAAATAGTCACGATATGATGCCATACGGCTAGCATTATCTGCCTCTAGAGTAGTATACAAAGTATGGGGGAGGCAATATACCGATAACACCCTAATACATACCTCTCATCTTGAGTAATACAAGATAGAAAACTCCTTTCCCAAAGACTGCCTGCGGTGATAGATACGATTGATATATTGGACATAGCGCTGCCCTAGCCCATATATTGCATCAAAACAGGCTGGGCAATAGATGATTTGTAAAAAGTTAGACGGTTACGGCAACTAAAATTGCCGTGCAAAAAGTACAGCCTATCTTAATTGAGTTCATGCTAAATCCGGCATTGTATTTTCATGAGCTCTCCAGCATTTTGCTCCATCTGTGGAGTCAGTAGCAAGCGAACGTAATTTATTATCAACACGCATGAATGCATATAACATCCACTATCTTTGGCAAACTGATTTAACCACTGAAGATGAAAATGATAGTCATCATCAGCAAAAAACAGGCCTAGCGGTTATTCCATCACTGAATCAGATGTAAAGTAACACCTGGAAAGATGTGTCAAGAACATCGTAGCCTTTTTGATCCTCCTTGATCATAAAATAATATCTGTCAGCACAAAAAATGAGTTCTGGCTCCTGAACTTATTATTTCTGATATGCTGACACTCTGCCTTCTAAAACCACACGCAGTGCAGACGTGATGCTTCCAGTGGTGGCGGAATTTTGCCTCATCACTCATTTTTGTCGTGAGATAGAATTCAAATGTAACAAAATAGAGATACCCACTGTGAACAGCCATAAAACCCTAATCATCGACTCGATCCTGCGGCGTCCCTGGACCATACTATTGTTAGCAGTTATTGTTACTTTGCTGCTGGGCTCAGGGATCAGGCACTTGCGGTTCGAGATGTCCACGGAGCGTCTGCTATTGAGCGGCAGCGAGACCTTGCAGACCTTGCAGCAGTTCAGGGAGACCTTTGGCAATGATGATCTACTGGTGGTGGTACAGGATGAGCACACTTTCTCTCATCCTGAGGCCTATGCACGGCTAAAAAATCTTACCGAGCGCCTCAGCGCCTTGCCTGGGGTCGAGCATGTGACCAGCCTGGCCAACATGCCTATACCAAGTCTCTCCAGCCTATTCGGCGGCACACGCAAGCCCAAGCCCCTGAGCGGGCCACTAAAGGGACTGGTGCAGGATATCCTTATCTCCGGGGATGGCACCGTGGCTGCAATCCACATCAATCCCTCCTTGGAGCTAGATGACAACGCCTTGATAGGCCTGGTGGTATCCGTCGATGAGATCGGCCAACAATGGCCCAATGGTCTTTACCTGGTTGGTGCACCTTCTGTCAAAAAGGGCATGATGGATGCTGCGGTGAAAGATACCGTGAGTGCAACTCTGATTGCCGTGCTGCTGGTGGTGCTGGTACTTGGTTATATCTTTCGCGATCCATGGTCTGTGCTGGTGCCATTGGTTACCATCCTGTTGTCCCTGATCGCAGTGGCAGGCTTCATGGGTTTGTTTGACATTCCCCTAAGCAGCTGGACCCTGCTTATCGTACCGCTGCTATTTGTCATAGGTATCGCTGGGCTAGTGCACATCCTGGCCAACTACAAGCGCCAGTGCATCAGCCACCAACAGCCCCTTGTGGCGCTCCGATACGCGCTCCAACGAAACATGGTCCCATGTCTGTTAACCAGCATAACCACCATGTTGGGTTTCCTGTCGCTCACCTTGGGCGAGACCCCGGTGTTACAGGATTTTGGAATAAGCGCCGCCTTTGGGGTGGGCGCCGCCTTCATCCTCTCCATCACTTTCATGCCAGCGGTACTCATGCTGCTACCCCGACTATCAAGCCGACTCTGCAACTCCATCAAGGTAAAAATGCCCTCCATCGGGGTACTTAGGGTAGCCATCGGCAAGGGCGGTTACCCAATTATTGGAGTCACGGTACTCCTCTGCGCCGTAGCCACCTACGGAGTCAGCCGCATATCAGTGGATACCAATATACTTAAGGTATTCAAGGATGGCCATCCAGTCTCTGTGGCCCATAATTTTGTCAAGCAGCATTTGGCCGGCAATGTGCCCCTGGAGGTGATGGTGGAGGGCCAGCCTGGTCAGATGATGTCCCTCGAGGCACTTAAATCCATCAATGATTTCCAACGTAACCTGGAGCACCACCCATTAGTCTTGCGCACCATCTCACTGATAGATGTCATGAAAAACGCCACTCCCTCCTGGGCCGGTGGCGGCGTTCTGCCCAATAGCCGCTTCTCTCTCGGGACCTGGTCAGTTATGGCCAAGCTTGCGGACAAGAAGCTCATGTCAAAGCTGATAAACAATGACCGCTCAATGGCCCGTATCACGGTACTGACCAAAGTCTCTGGCACCCGGGATACCGAGGTCCTAATGAGTGATCTCAACCGCACCAGTGAGCGCTTTTTTAAAGGTGGGCTCAGGGGGCATGTCACCGGTACCATGGCAGCCTACACCAAGGCCATCGAGCGTCTGGTCAATCAACAGATCATCTCATTTCAGGGCGCATGTACCACTATTTTCCTGACCATCGTGCTGGTGTTCCGCTCCCTAAAAGTCGGTCTCTTCAGTGTCATACCAAATCTGCTCACGGTGCTGACCGTATTCGGAGTGATGGGGTTGGGTCTGGTGCAGCTGGACTTCTTTAACGTCATGGTCGCCTCCATCGCGCTTGGTATCGCAGTGGACAACGCCATCCATTTCATGGCCCGTTTTCAGCACCGGCTTGTATGCGGCTCCCGCGTGCCAAGGGCTGTCTGGCTCAGCCTGAAGGAGGTGCAGACACCCATTATCACCACCTCCCTGATCCTCGGCTTAGGATTCATGGGGATCGCATTCTCCGCCTCCCTGGGCGGCACAGAGCGCTTTGCCATGTTTACAGCCCTGGCCATCAGTGTATCCCTGTTAGCCACATTATTCGTGCTGCCGGTGCTGGTGTTACGATTGTGGCGTGACCTGGGGAGAAAACAGTAATACTTGTAGAGTCGAGGTTTAGGTGCGGGGATTCAAAATTCTTCGGGGCATATCAAGATAAGCAGATTAAGATTTTGCCTTCGGCAGCGAACTATAGAGCCTTAAACTTTTATAGATAAAGGTTTTTTTGCGGTCTATACCACACACCATGCCCATCCCTACACCTAAAATCTAGCCATCCAATCAAATCAGGTAATATTCATATTTTTACTGACCACCCTTATCCTTTGTTTATTATTCTTCAATAGTTTAACTAGAACCCGAGCTTTTAATTAAAGATAACGTGGTCAAAATAATATCTGCCCCATGATGGCATGCTACATATAATGCTTACATTATCAAAATGTGCAGAGAACAACTGCCAGAGGCAACCGGGGTTTCTATTATCTTTCCAAAGTCATTACGAGAGTAAAATATAAAGATGGGATCGAGGTAACAACAGTCATCAAGTGAGTCTTTGATCTCGAGATGCATTTTGGGGCATCCAAGCCCCCAAACCACATTCGATCTTCAACAACCCGTTATTTCCCCAGGCGCCATGACCACTGACACAGCGAGTGCGCAAAGGAAACTACAGGATGAATCATGGTTCTTGAAGTACACTAGCGGACCATGTAAATTCATGGAGCGAAGCCAATCCAGGCAGCTTCTTTGGATATTTCACAGATTCGTGATTGGATTAATTCCAACCTTTATATTCTTACGTATGGATTCTAGAAGGAAAAGATTCAGGCAAATGTATCTACATGCCCCCCCAATCTTGAATTTGATGATGTAGGCCTTGCTGATTCGGAAACAACTTCAATAAGCTGAGCGGCTGTCTCTTTCTGCATATCCAATGTCTGACGCAACACAGCGACAGCCGCAGCGTCCTTTGTTTGGTTTCCAGTTACTGCAACCGTCCCAGACGTACCAACTGTTACACCGGCAATATTCATATCACACCCATCTTAACTATGGCCTCTGTACACCAGATTATAGCAGTCAACCGCAATCCTTCAATCGCTGCCAGCCAAGGAGAGCGAAGCGAAGGCTGGTAGACCCCGGTAGCCGTGAGGCCGCACTGCTTACCCGGCGTGCGTAGCGCCAGAGGGGAAGCAAAGTAGGCATCTGAACACGGCGTCAAGTCATCTCGGGA
>JAAGZL010000569.1 GCA_024206335.1 Gammaproteobacteria bacterium | reverse complement strand
TCTGCTTAATGAACAGGGGTGGCGCCCAGATGTAATCGAAAGACAACTCGCTCATTCAGAACAGAATAAGGTCAGGGCTGCTTATCACCGATCAGAGTATCTGGAGGAGAGAAAACAGATGATGCAGGCTTGGGCGGATTACTTAGATGATTTGAAACAAGGTGCTAATGTGATGTTAATAGGAGCGAAGAATACAGTAATTAATAGTTAGAAAATATCGGCAGTATTATTACTGAATAGCAGCCTTAATTTGATGATAGATGATGCAGGAGTGCCTGAATTATCTTATTAGCTGAAAGCAGGTAAACAGATTATTCAAAGGATTAGAGTGCACAAGCTATACTGTGAAGCTCCTAAGGATGGTAACCAGATCTGGTATTTATTATGATCTTATGTGTACTGGAAAGATACATAAAATCCAGGAAGTTGACAACAAGCTGGTTCTAGATGAGTAGATGAACAGGTAGTATTTCATCAAAGATCAAAATGTCACCTGCCTGCTTACTATTGTGCTAAGGAGAGCAAAATGCCAAAAAAAAGCAAAGGCCCAGATGGTAATAGTCAGGTTTTGCCTGATGATGTATTCCATCTTATTATTCGTAAGCTTAGGTATGAGAAGCGTGAGTATGAAAGTCGACTAAGATGTTCTAGATTAGATGATTATAAAAAGCTAGAAGAAATAATTTCGACAAGAATGGCGGTTGGAAAGAAGCCCTCTTTTTTTTGTGGGGAAGTGGTTGAGCTGTATAAAGAGATCATATCCAACACTATTGCTATTATCAAAGAGTGGCCAGGCATAGTATGGAGCACCATTGAGTCGGTCTTGGGAAAGACACAAGGTTTGGCTGTCAGTGGTGAGGTGTTAAATAGCATTGTTAATAAATTTGCCTGGGTACAAGGACAAGAAAATATGCGCACTCTTGGGCATATAGGTTTGGAACATTTTGAGGAGATTCTGTATGCGAAGGCAAGAAGTCAAGGATACACATCCAAGGACATTCCGGAGTGTTTTAGTAGATCACTGAAACTTTCAGCGGCAGCAGGTCATGCGTGGATGTATAATACTGCGTTACATGCACGCGAAGAAGCTGGAATTGCCATAGAGGAATATCTTATAGAGCGGTATGGGGTTGGCGAAGTTAATAAACAAAATTTGAGGCCTATCAATGCAAAAAATCCTCATCCATTGGCCATATTTCAAGCAATGGATAATATCCGATTTAAAGAGATTAAGTTTTGTATTGACCCAGAAAGACTGGTGCTCAGAATTACTGTAAGAGGTAAACATGTTGCCGTACCATTCAATGCTATAGGAATTACTAAGAAGAACGAAATTACATTAAATAGGCATGGAGAGTTATTCATGGGTATAGCAAATGGAACTTATGATTCTGAACTATCTAGAACAGATAGAGCTCTCAGTCGTCTCTCAGAATCACTTCGGAAAAACTTTGATATATCTGATCCTCCATTCCGCTTGGGTAAGCCTCAGTTCCAAATATCTATTCCAAAAGACAAGGATGCCCAAAAACGTGCAATTAAGCGAACTACCACCTACGATGATACCAGAAAAGCTACAGTAGAAGTGAATGCGCAAGCATTTCTACAGGCCAATGATCCTGACTTTAATCCTGATGATGCTATATATTCTGACGACCTAGATCTAGGTGATGCTGACTGAATCACTGAGCCATACTACCATCACGCTTATTCAAATAATAAAGAATACCCTTCACTATTTCTGACCGTCTGGTATTGCCAAGTATTACCAATACTGCCGTATGGTAATTAATGCAACTACTTGGCGTTAAAGTATATTTTGCCGTTGGTATTGCCAAGTCTCATCTATTAGTCAGAGGTGTCCAGTAAAGTTCGTTTTCTGGATGATTGAATCTAGGCTCGTCTATAGGTGTGTGATATGAACAAGCAATATTTGTCAGATCGTCAAGTGGCGTCACGGTACAGTATAGGCCGTTCAACCGTTTGGCAATGGGTAAAAGATGGACTCTTACCCGCCCCCATTCGTTTTGGGCAACGCTGTTCTCGTTGGGACTCGGATGCACTGGATGCCCAGGATGAGAAAATGAAGGAGTAAGCGGCATGAACAGCAGAAGTGAAAAAGCTCTGGGTCAGGCGAGCTCACGGGGCGCGGTGATGGCAAAACAAATAATAGCAAAATACGAAAGGGTAGCAAGCTCTAATGGGTCGTAAAATCAGCTTGCCATTTGATAGTGTTGGTGGTGTCGTGACGATACAAAAGCGACTATTGTCATCAGCTGTGTATTGTAGTCTGTGTGCACAGGCAAAAGCACTTATCCCGCTATTACAGCAGCATTGGCGACATGATAAGCCGGTTGATTATGGGTTAAGGGAAGCTGCGCGATTGATTCCCTGTAGTCGGAAGCTCGCGACAAGGGCATTTAATGAATTACAGAATTCTGGATTTATTGAATGCGTAGGGATGTCGATATTCAACAGTCGTGATGGTAGTAAAGCCAGGGAATGGCGCCTTACTTGGTTGCCATATAATGGACGTGCGCCGACAAACGAATGGGAGAGTAAAAAAAATCAACCGGTCGAAAAACGACCACTCTACCAGCCTGCAGAGGTCGAAAACGACCGCTCTATTTCTCGCTCTAATCTTAGAGCGGTCGAAAACGACCACCGTTCAACGAGGAATCAATAAGTTATGAAACTCGTCAGTGGTCGTTTTTACCCCACACCTACATTACCACTCACTACATGCCTTTTATTGGCCAGACATTTAAGGTTAATTCAGGTGAAAACAGTGAGTGGCGCAAACTTAATGATCTAGAGGAATACGCTTATGAGTGGTCATGCATCCTCAGAATTGCGGAAGAAATTAAAGGAGCACTATCGGAAGTGGGATCAGTCTCACGAAGAATGGGAGGAAGAATCTGAAAGGCGGAGGCAATCGTTTAGAGATGGAGGGCCAATATTGCCTGATCCAGCGTGGAATTCACCTCCGTTCCCTGATGAATGTCGGGATATGATTTGTGGAGCAAAGACCAGGGCAGGGCATCCATGCAAACGTATTGATCTTTACAGAAGTGGAAGATGTAAATTCCACGGTGGCATGTCAACTGGCCCAGTAACAGCTAAAGGTAAAAAAAGATCGGCGCTTAATGGGCTGAGACAAAAAAGGAAGTGAAGTCCATGAGAACGGTAATGCTAGGGTAAGGAAAGATCCATGATCTACTCAGAAATACTCAGGTTATATCATGGAACTGCTTTCAAATATGGTATAGCAAGCAAAGTCCATGAAGTGCTAAGAAATACTAAGGTCCATATCATGGAGATTGATCATAAGAATGACAGTGCTAGGTAACGCAGTTGAGCAAAGCCTATGGAGGGTTCAGAAAAGGTCAGGTTAAAGAAGAAAACAGTTTATTGATTAGTATTGGTATGCAAAGTCCATGAAGACAACAAGAAAGCCACAAGAAAACCTCTGGGTGCATTTTGAAAACAAAGCCCATGAGAACCTGCCAAAAGTTGATATTTGGCCAAAGAGTTTTCGGAGCACCATGGGTGCCTCATAAAATCTCAGGTTTAGAGTGGAGAAATAGCTATGATGAGTTATAAAAAACACGTAGTTTCGCAAACAGTACGCGCGCGCGTAATGGGGTTCGGATAAAATGAGTGATATTTCAGGTTTTTCTTGGGCTGGAAGGAAAGGATTGATTTTGAAGCGTGGTAGAAACGGTAGGCCAAAGCTAATCTGTGGCGCCAAAACACGACCTGGTAGACCGTGCCATTGTCGCCCCCTAAAGAATGGGCGCTGCAAGTTCCATGGAGGGATGTCTACTGGACCTAAGACACAGGATGGCCGTAAAAGGTCACTGGCTAATCTGATGCAGTACCGTAAATCAGATGGTGTAGAGATTCTTTGATGAGTTTAACAGCCAAAAATGGCCTCAATTGGTCATAAAGGGAATATTCGAAATAGGTCACCAAACGGCACAGGCTGTGTGAAAACTCAACAGCACTCAACCGACATAGATAGGCTTCAAATACAGTGTTATGTGGGATGGGGCAGCCTTAGAGACGACAATGCGCCCTAAGAGATGCACTTGGCCTAACTGGTATTTCATGTCACTTAAAAACGACCTCAGATGGCAATTATTGAGTTTTCACACGGCCTGGGCACAAAGCGGACTCATTGGAATTTAGCTCCAACTTCTAGAGTTGTATCGAATTCGACCATCAGTGCCAAACGCCGCAGTGTTTGCTATTGCATATATCTCTGAACTGAATCTGATACTGTCTGGCCGATCAAGTCCAGCTACATAGTAAGGCTGCTTAACAACGCCTTAGGAGCATTGTGAAATCTGAGACGTCAAAATCTTTAGGCAGATATTGCACCCGATAGCCTACTGCCATTTTCTTATTGCTAATGGCATGGCGGGCTTTCCTCCCCTAACAAGCACAGGGGGAAATCTAATGAAGCAATATGAGTTTGAACTTGGTTGCGTACATATACGAGTTATAACTGAATCTGGTGTTTGAGGGGTTGAAGAAAAGCGGCGTATCTGGTTGATTTGTTGTTGCGAAACAATGAAAACAACCAAAAGGATACGCCACTGTGAAGAAGAATACCGTTGTTGAACTGAAAGGTCGA
>JAAGZL010000568.1 GCA_024206335.1 Gammaproteobacteria bacterium | reverse complement strand
CGAGTGGGTGGCGCCATCTGCCCCCACCAGTCCGGCTCGATCCACGGCCAGGGTTACATCCAGATTCTGGAGTGCAACATCATGCGCCAGCTGATCGAAGGCGCGCTGTAAAAATGTGGAGTAGATCGCCACCACCGGCTTCAGACCCTCACAGGAGATGCCAGCGGCAAAGGTCATGGCGTGCTCTTCGGCGATGCCTACATCATAATAACGCTCGGGAAAGTTCTCGGCATAACGCACCAACCCGGAACCCTCTCTCATGGCGGGCGTTATGGCCACCAGACGATCATCTGTTGCTGCCAGATCACAGATCCAATCACCAAAAACCTTGGTATAGGTCAGCCCAGATCCACCACCGTGGATAGCACCAGTTATGGGATCAAACGGTGGCACGCCGTGGTAGAAACAGGGATCACTCTCCGCCGGCTTAAAGCCTTTACCCTTCTTGGTAACCACATGTAGCAGACGCGGCCCCGGGATAGACTTCATGTTCTCCAGGGTATCCACCACCGTATCGATGTCATGGCCGTCAATTGGGCCGATGTAGTTGAATCCCAACTCTTCAAACAGGGTGCCGGGCATCACCATGCCCTTCATGTGTTCTTCAGCCCGCCCCACAAACTGACTCACATGAGGCATATTACTAAGGGCAGATTTTCCGCCCTCCCTTACCCTGGTATACACCTTACTTGAAAGCACCTTGGCCAGATGGTTACGAAAGGCACCTACTGGTGGCGAAATGGCCATATCGTTGTCATTCAGGATCACCAGCAGGTCGGTATCCATTCCACCGGCCTGATTCATGGCCTCAAATGCCATCCCACCGCTGATGGATGAATCCCCGATCACCGCCACAATCTTGCGGTCTTCGCCCTTCTGCTTGGCCGCAACTGCCATACCCAGGGCGGCACTGATTGAGGTACTGGCGTGACCCACGCCAAAGGCGTCGTACCTGCTCTCTTCACGCCGCGGAAAGCCTGACAAGCCTCCCTGTTGTCGCAGGGTATGCATCTGTCCACGCCGTCCAGTAAGAATCTTATGGGGGTAGGCCTGATGACCTACATCCCACACAATCCTGTCCTCCGGAGTTTCGAATACATAGTGAAGCGCCACTGACAACTCTACCACCCCAAGCCCGGCGGCCAAATGCCCTCCGGTACTGGCTACGGTCTCAATCAGAAAACGCCTAAGTTCCCCGGAGAGTTGCTCCAATTGTGACTTATCCAACAGCCGCAATCCGGAAGGTGTATCTATGGTGTTCAGCAGTGGATATTTATCTTCGCTCATGTTCTTTATGCATCTCAAATACGCCACCCGGCAACAGGGTATCCCGCTAATTCTACCTTAACTGTACCCTCTGCGCCGAAAAACATCCTTATTCCAGGATCAAAATTAACCCTGGCACAGGGCACTACCATATCCCGCAGACCAGCATGGGTGTGCAATTTGCTTTATAATCGCGGCTGTTCTCCAACTTTGACAAGAATATTATGACCTACAACACAGACGACCTTCGAATCCGCGAGATAAAAGAGCTGATCTCACCGGAACAGTTATTAACCGATTTCCCCATTACCGAGCAGGCTGCCGAAACCGTCCACCAGGCGCGTCAGGCCATCCACAAAATTCTGCATGGTGAGGATGACCGCCTGCTGGTGGTTATCGGACCCTGTTCAGTGCATGACCCGGACGCCGCACGCGAGTACGCCGCCAAACTGAAGCCCCTGTGTAACAAGTACCAGGATGACCTAATGATTGTGATGCGGGTCTACTTTGAGAAACCCCGCACCACGGTTGGCTGGAAGGGGCTGATCAACGACCCGGACCTGAACGGCACCTTCCATATCAATAAGGGCCTGCAACTGGCACGCCAGCTGCTGCTGGACATTAATAGCATGGGATTACCGGCTGGTACCGAGTACCTGGACCCAATCAGCCCCCAGTATGTTGCCGATCTGATTAGCTGGGGCGCCATCGGCGCCCGTACCACCGAGAGCCAGGTACACCGCGAACTTGCATCCGGTCTCTCCTGTCCTGTGGGGTTCAAAAACGCCACCAATGGCAGCCTCAAGGTAGCCCTGGACGCAATCCGCTCATCTTCACAATCACACCATTTTCTGTCTGTAGTAAAGCAAGGTCGCTCTGCCATCTTTGCCACCAGCGGCAACAGTGACTGCCACGTTATTCTGCGCGGTGGTACCCGACCAAACTATGATACCGAGAGCATCAACATCGCCTCCGAGGAGATGGAGGCCGCAGGCCACAAACCGCAGGTGATGATAGATTTCAGCCACGCCAACAGCCGCAAGCGGCACGAGAAACAGATCAGCACCGCCCATGATGTGGCCGGTCAGATCGCCCGCGGCGACCAGCGTATTATTGGGGCCATGATTGAGAGCAATCTGGTGGCCGGCCGCCAGGATATCCGGCCAGACCAGGAACTGACCTATGGCCAGAGCGTTACTGATGCCTGCATCAGTTGGGAGGAGAGCACCCCACTACTGCACGCCATGGCAGAGGCGGTGCGCTCGCGCCGGGGTGGCAAATAATCAACGCAAGGCGGCATAACAGGGGGAGCCCTCTCCTGTTATGCGGTCGCTACCACCAACTGGCACCATGCCAACCGTGACTGCCTCATCTGATTATGCGGAAGTTATACACCGTTCCATCTATTGCGACCGGCTCCCCGGGAGGGAATAGTTCAGAACCACGGCTGATCTTGCCATCGTCATTCAGATCAATGCTGATGCCGTCATTACGATAATCCCCATCCACCGGGCCATTGTCCGCCAGATACGCCGTATAATGCTGCCCACTCAACACCAACTCACCTCGCAACTGAGTCATGGCGTAGTAACGCATCTTACCCTTCTTCCAGCTATCCGGATTGGTAAACAGCCATAGCCGGTACTCCCCCTTCAATCTGGGGATGCCACTCACCCGGGCCAGCGGCAAGATTACCTTGGCGGCGAACAACCCCTCGCCCTGATTGAGCAAGGGCTCGCCATCATCCCGCAGATCTCCATTTCGGTTGCGATCGAGGAACATGCGATATCCGGCCGCAGCCAGGTCCAGGGCAAATCCATACTCCTGACCATGGGCCAGCCTGATAACTCCATATCTCTGTTGAGGCGCGCTAAATCTAGGCAGCCGATGCATGCGCTTGCCTGGCTGTGGCGCTAAGTGAATCTCCTGGGAAACCGCGCCGATCCTGAACCCCACTGGCCTGAACCCAAATCCAATAGGGATATCCAGTTGTATCGGTTTGGCACCATCTCTCCCCATAGACTTCACCTGCGGTCTATGTACGGTGGGAGGGGCCATCTTCTGGATCGATGGTTGCGGTACAGGTTTGACCTGTGCCAGGGATTCAGGTGCGGGGTTGCTGGCTGAATGGCCAACCGTCCCAGACAGCATTCCACTATCTTCGCGATCACTCAATATATGTTGCAGCTGTTCCAGATATGGGGCCCATGGCCTGCCTGGCATCTCGTAGATATAAAGACCACCGGCCAGGAAGAGGATGAGCAGCACCGGCCAGACCCGACCACGACGGCGGTCACCCCGCCCACTGTCGCCACTGCCACGCGTGTGCGTACGCCTCGAAGCACCCGGAAATCTACTTTCACGCTTCAGCATCTAAACAGCATATCCAAACACCTACATCTCATCAAAGCCCGCCTCACGGTATAGACGCTGAGCCTCATCAAGATCCTTCTCCACCCCCAACCCTTCCTTGTACATTCTGGCCATGGTGGTAAGGGAGCCGATCATACCCTGGTCCGCCGCCTTTCTGAACCACTCCATGGCCTTGGCCGGATCATTCGGTGCACACTCACCCTCCATATACATAAACCCCAGCCCATGCTGCGCCAGTGCATGACCAGACTCCGCGGCCCCAGTCATATATTTCAGGGCCATATTCTCATTCTGGACCATACCCAAGCCATTTTGGGCCATCACTGCCATCCGATACTGAGCCTCTGGATTACCGGCATCTGCCAGTGGTGAGAGTAGCTTGGAGGCATCACCAAAGTATTTGGCTTCAAAGGCAGAGATCCCACTATGTAACTCCATTGCCATTTTCTCATCTTGATCAACCATCACTCTCTCCTATGCAAACCAATAAAAAACTTTAGAAGGTGGATTCTGCCCAACCCTGCTCCCAGATACAACATTGACACACCACAGCTACTTTCAGCTGTAAGCCAGGCAGAAAAATCCATAAACAGTGGACTTATCAACACTCAAATCAGGAGAAAAACCAGCCACCACCGTGCTATGATATTCGTATAGAGCACCATTAACCACATCTTCATACAGGGCAATAATCCATCAATACTCACCACAACATACTGTTTTTACTGGCATTATTACTATCAGGCCAAATAGAGGCAGGAAACATTGCTGATAAATATGCGCAACAGCGCGACAGTTTTATTGCTGCAGAAAAGGCCCTGAAGCTTGGTGAGATAACCAAGTACCATGCCCTAAGAAAAACCCTGACAGACTACCCGCTCTACCCCTATCTGGAATACCGGGAGCTACGCTACGGACTTTCCAGTAACAAGCTCCCCCGGGTAAAAAAATTCCTGACCAGCTACAAAGAGATCCCCATATCCCACCTCCTGCGCCGGACATGGCTCAATCATCTGGCAAAAAAGAAGCAATGGTCTGACTACCTGGAGATATACGCACCACAAGACAGCATCCAGCGTCAGTGCAACTACCTACGCGCCCTGATCCACAATGGGCAACATGATAAGGCCTACCAACTGGTCACACCCATCTGGTCATATGGCGGCTCCCGTCCAGACGACTGCACCCCGGTATTTAAGGCGTGGCGCCAGGCCGGCAAGCTCACAGCCAAACTGGTGTGGAAACGCATCGAACTCGCCATGCAGAAGAACGAAACCGTGCTGGCCCGCTATCTGCGGCGCTACCTGCCAGCCAGTGAGAGGGGATGGTTCGACCAGTGGCTTCGAATCCATAACCACCCGGCAAAACTGACAAAAAGAGTCAAGCTGACCGGCCCCGACCGCCTGCGCAAGATCATCCTAACCCATGGCATTAAGCGCCTTGCACGAAAAAATGTTAACACCGCCCTATTGGCCTGGAACAGACTCAAGGGTGACAACAAATTCCCCATCAGACTACAGAAACAGGCAGAGGGCGCTATAGCCCTGCGCATGATACAGAGAAGACACAAGGACAATCTGAAGTTCCTGGATCAAATACAGCCGCAACCAAGTGATACCTTACTGCACGAAAAACGAATAAGAGCAGCCCTTTCCAAGCAAGAATGGAAGCTGGTAAACAAATGGATTCAGCAGCTTCCAAAACATCTTAAATCCAGTGATGAGTGGCGTTACTGGCAGGCCAGGGCCCTGGGTGAACTGGGGCAGGACACAGCAGCGAAACAACAGCTGCAAAAAATCATCGGTGAGCGCAGCTTCTATGGCTTCCTGGCTGCCGATCTACTCAAGGTTGATTACAACCTTGAGTACCAACCATTAAAGGTAAGTGACTCCATCCTAAAACAACTGAAAACAAACTCAGGACTATTGCGCGCACGCGAGATGTTTCGACTAAACCGCCATATCTCAGGACGCAGAGAGTGGCGCGCGGCAACCATGAAAATGAAGCCAAAGCAGCTTAAGGGTGCAGCCATCCTTGCCAACAAATGGGACCTGCATGACAGATCCATCATGGTTCTGGCCAAAGCACGATACTGGGATGACCTGGGATTACGTTTCCCTCTGGCCCACCGCAACCGGGTAGATAAACGAGCACAGGAAAAGAACCTAGAGAGCGCCTGGGTATTTGCCGTAATCCGTCAGGAAAGCGCCTTTGTTCAGGACGCCCACTCTCCAGCGGGCGCACTGGGGTTGATGCAACTGATGCCAAGAACCGCACGCAGCACCGCACGCAAGCTTAAGATAAGTGTTCCAAAAAAGGCCGGAATACTACAACCAGATACAAATATTCGTTTGGGAACAGCCTACCTTAGGGTAGTACTAAACGAGTTGGGGCAGAATCAGGTACTGGCAACTGCAGCCTACAACGCTGGCCCCAGCCGGGTACGCCGCTGGCTGCCGGCAAAGGCCATACCGGCCGACCTTTGGATTGCCACCGTCCCCTTTGAAGAGACCCGCGGCTACCTGAAACGTGTCCTGGCCTACACCGTGATATACCAACAACGCCTGGGACAGAAACCAGGGCGCCTCACGGACAGCATGCCCCCCATACAACGGCGTATCCGTAAGACCGCTGACATCATCCAGATTCCGCGGAATAATGGTTAGCTGTAATGGCTCAGATTTAATCAGACTATCAGTGCCGAACCTACCCTAACCATCACCAATGGCGGCCCTCAACACTTACAGCTAGTGCTCGTTCTTTTACTTGAATCCTCAGTTATTAACCTGGCGCCATTTGTAGTGTAGTGCTCTTTACTTTGCATGTGAGTGTTAAAACCCACTGCTAAAGCCCATACATTCAGGGCATCAATTACTGTTGGTAGCGGTCAACTGAGGATTCTTGGTTAACATCGCTGATGAACCATGCGCTAAGCTTAACTTCTCTTCAACGGCATAGCAGAACCTATGGCACTTGGTATCAATAGCGAGAATCGACACAGAGAAGACATTTAGATTTGTCTGATTGAGCATTTGGTTTTATTTCAGTTAGTTTTCACCTCCTATGGTTACCCGACAAAGAATTGTATTGTCTGTTTCCAGGTCTGGACCCCATATGAATTTGGCATTGTTATCCCAGTTAATTTGATAATAACCATCTTTTGGTCGAACACTTTGACGAGAATAAGTAGAGGCATTTTTCCAGTTGCTGTCATCGTACTCAGGTGTTTTCCAACCAGCTGGCTGTTTGAGTGAAACAAATTTACAGGGTGATAACCCAGCAACGGGGGAAGATGATCGAACACAGGATTTATTCAATGGCGCTTTATGTATAACTGTACACTTCAAGCTCTCATCTGATACAGAGACGATTTTACCAGAGCTCATGTCTGTCAGTTGCATAATAAATCCACCATCTCCTATCTGCTGTCTACGCTGACCAATGTACTCCAGTCCAGTATTGTTTTGAATAAAATCCTTAAGCACAAAATTAAGTTGCAATGGATAGTCGGCATCAAAGATGATGGTTTCAGAGTTGAAGGAGCGTTCAGTGGTAACTGAAACCGAGTCTTCAATGATCACCTGGCTGCCAAGATAAGCAATAAACCAGTTATCTGCCCAAGCCTCCAGTTTAAATTGAGTGGCGCCATTACCAGGCAATGAAGTCTGCAGATCTATTGCCTTATTTTGTGTGTTTGTTTGTCGTTTAAGGGGGCGACTCCTTCCCTGCATATTCCTATTTGGTGCACAAGCCATGACACCTGGTCTATCATTGCACACTCCGCGAGTGATACGTTGTCGGTCTTGAAACTCACACGGAGCTTCCACACGCTTACCCTCACAGGCATTGATAGCCTCTTGTGGTGGTTTACGCTCTCCAGCAGCACTAAATGAGAGCGCTATAAGGAAGATCGCCGTACATATTTTAGTTGTGATGCTATTGGCCATATTACTGGTCATAGAAAGCTCCTGGCTGTTAACTGCTGTTGGTCTTTTAGGATTATAAGCTAGGACCGCTTCCAGAATGTGAAGATAATGTGAAATCTGCTAGATTATCAAGGGATAATAATTTGCTTTCCGCAGCAACTGCTAGGGTTCGAGTGAAGGCCAATAACAAAAAAAACCATAAGCCTATTGGAGAGGCATCTCAAAAACCAAAACGATTAACAGGTGAGCGTATGATGATCTAAATATCGTACCTGTACCTCATCACACGCAACAAAGACCTGGACAGAGAACAATTATTTCTAATATTTCTTGTGGTTACTTGATAACAATGTCTTCAGTATTTTTTGCCGGCTCGATTATTTGTTCATTTCCTGGTACTGGATAGCGGCAAAATAATCATCCATTTCTTCAAGGCTGGCAAAGACTGAGAAACTCGGCAGTGCATTGATAATCTCAAACACTTTTTTAATATGTGGTTTTAGATGGGCCAAATGTATTTTTCCCTGGGACGCCGCTATAGTTTTTTTGGCTTTAAAGATAGATCGCAAACCGGCACTACTGATATAGCTTAGGCCTTCCATGTCAAAAACCAGGTGTTTAATATTGCCTTGTAGAATTGAAACCAGCTGCTGATCCAACATAGGCGCAGTATCACTATCCAGTTTTCCGTGTAGATAAACCAGTTTTACCGTGTCTTTGGATTCGTCAATTTTAATCGATAAAGCCATAATTACTCCTGATACAGTTGTTGGTAGAGTCAAGTTGAAGATGCCATATCATAACAGATGCTTCATCTTCTCATTGCCAAGTGAAATATGGGAATGAAAAAATGAAGCAAACCTTTATTCCAGATAAAATCACTAAATTACGGGTGATCACGCTTAAGATATATATCTTGCGTATAATTTCATAGCAACTTATAAAACTTCCTGGCTAATAGTCAAATGAACATGATTTTGATTATTGTAGAAACTATATTCCATACTGTCCGTTAAGGACCTAACCAGATGAACACCCAAACCACCAATCGGTCGCTGTTCAACCGGAGAGTGCAGATCAGGCTGCGGTGCATCAGTGAACGGATCAAACGGGAGGCCGTCATCTATAATATCCACGTGCAGTAAATCATGCTGCATTTCAAGATACACCAGAGCTTCATGTTCGCTCTCCGAGTCAAAACCATATGACATCATATTAACAAATACCTCTTCCAGACACAGGTTAAGCTTATAAGTCGTCTCTTCGCTTAAACCAGACCGTTCGCAAAAAACCACCAATTGTTCTTGTAACCACTCACTTTGTTGCGATTTATTGTTAACGCGTATCTCAAATCGCAAGCCCATATCTGACTGAGTGTCCTGAATAGGGTGAAGATAGCCATAGAAGATAGACAAGCAGGTGATATCATCAGCCTGCGGCTGATCTGCAGCAAACATATCTACAGACTCTATAACCTCATCTATCAGCTTATCCGCAGTTTCTGATGTTGTCGCCTCCAAAATCTCTTTGAGACGATCATCTCCGTATTCCTCGTCCTTGGGATTGAATGCCTCGGTGATGCCGTCAGTATACAAGAATAAACGTTCACCTGGTTCCAAGAGCACCTCTTTCTCGGCAAAAGTAAGCCCATCCATGAGCCCCAACGCCATACCGCCGGTAAGTTCCAGCGGTACGGCCTTACCTACAGCGCTCAAACGGTAAGGCGGATTGTGTCCACCATTGGCAAAAACCACCTGCCCATTCATCGGGTCCAGAACGCCATAAAAGGTGGTTACGAACATGCATGAAGGGTTGTCCACGCTGAGAAGGTCATTGACTTTTTCAAGACATGCCCCCGGGTCCGGCACCATCATCGCCGTGGTGCGGATGACAGTACTTGCTATCGCCATGAATAGCGCTGCTGCCATACCCTTGCCTGACACATCGGCTATGACAAAGCCAAAACGTCCATCATTGAGTTCAAAAAAGTCATAGAAATCACCGCCGACATCACGTGCTGCGCGCATACTGGCATGTAGAGAAAAACGCTCTTTCCGCAAAAAAACGTGCGGCAACATGGATAGCTGAATGTGTTTTGCGGCGTCTAAATCCTGACGGATTTTCTGCAACTGGTTGTGATCTTTTTGTGCGTGGCGGAAACTTTCCACCGTGCTGGCAAGACGTCCAATCTCATCATGGCTACCGCTCGCATGTACAGGGACCGAGGTATCACCCTGCGACAGCCTATTGAGAACTCGGATCACTGTATTCAGAGGCCGAAACGATACCCGCATATACCAGAACAAAAAGGCAAGAAACAGAACGAGCCCTGAGACCAGTGCACCCAGGGAAAGGACTTCAATGGTCATTTCACGCCAGTATACTTCGCTGATATCGCGCACCATAAGCAGCGTTACCATGGGTATGTCAAAGATACCAGATATATTGAAATAGGTGGCGTCCATGACGTTGTTGCCAATATCAACCCTGAAAACCCCATCGCTGGGAGTCGAAGGCATTACTGAGTGAATATCATCCCATAGCGGCCCAGCCGAACCATGCACCAACTGATGATTTTCATCGACCAGAAAGATCTCTGCCGCACTACTCGTGGCAAAACTCGAAACCAGCTCATCGAGGTAGGAGTAAACAGCGATTACACCGGCTGGGCCAAGGCGTGAAAACAGCGGAATCCCAACCAGTACGGCGTACTTCCCGGAACGGGTTCGCACCAGCCCACGCTGCGGTACACCAGCTGCAAAAATTGCAGTAACTACTTCGGATCCCAACACCTCAACCAGATTATCACCCGGCACACTGGAATAGGCAAATGTGCCATCCATAGTTACCGCTTCCAAGTAGGTCGAGACCGACTCAATCTTAATCTCGGCGGCACTTATTTCCAGTGCCGAAGCCACACCCTTGAAGTTTGCAGCAGCAAGAGCACTAACAACCGTCGCATCCCGAGAGATCTGGGGTACAAATCGGTCGAGTCGGCGTTCATTACTTTCAACGATACCCAGCCAGGTATTTCTGGCACCCACGAGCACAGCAGTTTCTATACGTTCAACATAAACACTTTTAGAGAAATGACTTTCAGCAATAAGCAATCCGGTTAAGGTAACAAAACATGCGCAGGCCATCAGTGTAATACGAGTTCGTAGCAGCATTGTGGCTAACCTCCACATAGAGGTGCGAGGCCAAGCGAGATAACACCACGCGAGCCACGATACCCGAATCCAAGCCAGCCATCCTCAAGGGCATGGTGCTGACGTTGAATATCATCCACCGGAATCCATACTGCCCGCTTGAGGTTGAGATCTGCTGACCGCTCAAGATCACGGTGTAAAAGATAGCGCTGCAAGCCACCATAGAACATGCCCAGGTGACACACCCGCATACCAATAAGACAAAGATTATTCCAGCTAAACCAGTTACCTAAGGCAGCGGTGGCGCAGATATGGCGATAACCTTGCGCACGGGCGATCTCAATACGCCAGCCGACCAAGGCCAAATGCAGGCCATTACCAACCCAATCATCAGCCACATTGGCACTCTCCAACTGGACGGTACACCGTCTCTGCGCCCTAGAAAAACCCAGCACCGCAGCATAACCTTCCTCATTATCATCAGGGAAGTTAAGTAGACCGAAGGCAATCAACCGCGCATCGGCGAAGATGGCGACGATATACCCGCCTCCGTCGATCAGCTTGGCAAAATACTCCCTACTATCTTCCCGGAAATCATCTGAATGGCACACCCTGGCAAGCACGGAACGATGCAATGCGATGAGGGCATCCAGATCCTCTGAGGTAGCAAAACGGACTTCCAATTGGCTTTTATATTCAGTTGGTGCTTTCTGGTTACGGACATATCCATGTAGCGGAAGATGAGTATTTATTGTTTCTCCCATCAGTGCCGGGATTTCGATATTAGTATCAGGAACAAAACAGGCGCTCACTCCACGATCTCCGCATATTTAAGTACCTTCATCGGGGGATAAAAACCTAGTTCTTTGGCAATACTCATCTTCACGATGTAGGAGAAACGACGCAAAGTCTCAATGGGAATATCCTGGGGCGGTATCTTATCGATTAATATCTGCTTTATCTTGTGGGCCGCAAGACGTCCCACACTGTCGTAACGAGATACCAACCCGAATAATGCTTCGGCATCACGTAACTGAACCTCGGTAGCGGTAAAAGTTGGAATACGATGAACTTTTGCTTCGTGGGTGAATGTTTTGCGATTAACGCCGACAAAGCTGTCGGGGCCAAGATAGAGAAACTGCGGTTCTCGTGCAGCGACCTTATCAATTAAATCCGGGATATCTTCGGCACGCGGTCGTCCAGATTCATCAAGTTCAGCTGGTTGATCGATAACCTCAAATCCATGTACCTCAGCCGAGCGCCGCAAGGCGCGTACTGACAACACAGAATTGTTTTCCATTGGATTGTAGATAACAGCAATCCGTTTTGCTTTGCGATAGGCAAGCATGGCTTTGACCTGGGTTTCTACCGGAACCACATGACTTACACCGGTGATGTTCCGTCCAGAGGAAGCTAGACTCTCAACAATTTGCGATCCCTCCGGAGATGTCACCATAGCGAAGACTACAGGGATATCGGTGATGTGTTGTTGTGGGTCGATGGCATCAAATTGACCTACGACCCCAAGAGTAACTGGCGTCCCCCAAGTATAAATTAGATCCGGTTTAATTCTCTTCGCTTCTTGAATGAATTCAAGGATTTTATTCTTATCTCGCTCAGCATTGCGTATGATTAAATCAGTTTTTATGCCTTCTGAATTAAAATAATCGCGCAAGCCCACTTCAACATTGGTTTCACCACGCCATAGAATCATAAAAATACGTAGTGGACGTGTCTGAGGTTCGCTCATATCAGCTGTTACATCTGCCACCAACCCGCCCCAGAGAGTGATCGTGATTGCCAGTAGCGGCAAGCATCTGCGAAAACCGCATGCAATCATTGACTCGACTCCATAATAGGGAAATCATTCAAGTCATCCTCTGAGCGAAGACCTAAAGCCAGGAAAGCAACACTAAAGATCAGGCTGGCGATGAAAGCGATTGCCCCACTGATTGCCATGGCGTAGGCAAACCCATAAACGGCCGATAACACCCCAACTAAAACCGGCCCCAGAGCAGCCCCGATGCGCTCAATCAGTCGAAAGATCCCCAGAATGATCGCATGCCCACGATCCTGAACCAGATCATGGCAGACCTGTGAGACCAGCACTAGTTGTGGGGAAATACTCATGGCCTGGCCGATACCAATAGCAGCAACGCCCAGCAATACGCTATCGATGCCTGGCCATAGCATAACGGGCAGCAATCCGGCTCCTGAGATCAGGCCGCCTAGGCCAACCATAAGACCGTGACAGTGAAACCGGTCCGCGATCCTGGCGAACAGCGGCCCCAAAGCCATGGTGCAGATGCCGTAGATCATAACAGCACGACCAATCTCTGACAGGCTGGAGCCAAGTTCAATCAGGTATACGGGCACTAGATAGATAAGGTAGCCGGTCAACAACATCTTCGTCGGTATAGCGGCAAACAGAATCAGAATAACAAAACGAAAATTATGTAACAGCTGACCAAAGTCAGCAGCGCGTAGACGGCAGTTTTGATAAGGCGATGCAGAAGTACGGAAGCGGATAATACGCACGGCCAGCAGACTGGAACTCATGGCCACAACAGCAGCAAAAACAAAAACCATGGTATAACCTACTCGGTCTGCAAGAATGCCGCCGATGGCAGGGGCACAGATCTCCGCCAGCATAATAGCGCCTACAAAAGAAGCAATGCCCTGGGTGCGGTCCTGCTCATCTGTGTTGTCGATGGTAAATCCCTGACAGGCCATAAACATGGTAGCGTAGCCGATACCAGAAAGTGATCGCCACAGAATCAAATCCCATAGGTTGAACGCCAAGCCAGTTCCAAGCAGCCCTATGGTGGCGAGTATGGCTCCGGTAGTATAGGCTTTTACATAGCCCACCCGACCCGCCCATCCACCAGCAATGGGCATACTGAGCGCAACCATCAGCATAAAAGCACTAATCGGAAGACCAATCAGAATATTCTCTGAGATACCCGGCAGCGGTGTGACCAGTTCACGCACATAAAGCGGCAGGAACGGTCGCGATAGTAGTTCGGCGAACATGAATAAAAAGGTAAGCATGCGGATGTTAATGACGCGTGGTTGCCGATAGCTGGTGACCCCTCCAGCTGATGGAAAACTACCACACTCCCGAATTTTTACTAAAATTTCATCAATCTGCGCTACGACAGCTGCGCTACGTGTTGAGGCACGTGCTTTATTGGCAAGATTGACCACCTCGACATAGCTTGCATTGATGTTATTGACGATAGTGGTGAGCCGTTCAATGACACAGCCCAACTCTTCGCGATATTTGGCCAGAATCACATGCCTGAAATCACCGCTTGCGATATTGTTCAGTAGTGACCCAATCATTCTCGCTGGACCCAGCAAAGATAGGGTGACGACAAACAGCAAAAATTCCAGTGCAATTAAGATGGAGGTAAGCAAGACAGTGCCAATATCCAGACGAATCTCACTAATCCGATCCTGAATAAAAGACTGGTCGACCGCTACATGCAACACTCCCAATGCCTGTCCATTATGGGCTAAAGCAATTGCGGTATCGGTAAAGGCCAACTGGGTAATCGAGTCCGGAACCTTATCAAAACTCTGCCGAACGATATGCGTGGATGGGTCAGTCTCCACTGCTTCATTAAAGCGGGTTAGCGCCACCTTGCTGGACTCTATGAGCATGGACCCGAGCAACTTACGGTCAACCCCATGGATATGAAGAACCTCTCCGGCAGGGGATGTCAAAGCGACAAAAGCTAGCCCTTGAGTTGCATCAAGAACCTGAGAGAATAACTCCTCCATCCCAACTAAATCGTCATAAGGTATACCGATATCAAGCGCATGAACAATCTCCGCCTGAACTGAAATAGCTACAGTAATCGCCTTACGATCCAGGCTAGGCAGCGTGCCACGTTCGAATAAATTCCAAGCGTAGAACGCCATGATGGCCTGGGACACTAACAGCAGTCCGAGTGAAATAGCGAATAAGCCTACGATCGGTCTTTTTATAGTGCGAGCATACGATCCTTTCATGGTTTGCTACTTTCAAGTAACTGCATTAGCTGTCTACGCGCCGCGCTTAGTTCTACTCGCACCTCTCGCGTTGAGACAGCCATGCGAACGATCTCTTCTGGTGCCGCCTTAACAGAGCCTGTTTGTGCGGCGTCCAAATCCCTGCCCAGTTTCACCAGGGCCTTTTGAGTACGTTGCACCAGGAAACTGACCATAATCAAAGTGATGAACGCAGTGAACGCTGTGATTAATGCGGCCCCAAATATCAGGTTTGTCGCCATCTCCTTCAACAACGCGATTTGTTCGGACCAGTCGCAGCGCAGGGCGACACCCCCAATAATCTGGCCGAAATTGTTAACCAATGGCATACCTAGCACCAAGGTTTCTGGTTCGTTAGCACGCCATACTTTCCCGGGAGTGAGCGTCATTTCATGAGCCCATGCTTGAGGTACTTTCTTTATCTTAGAATTGCCCGTGAGGTGTACTATCTTGCCCTCATCATCAAAAATAACAATGAGCATAATCTGAGGATCCTTGTTGGTCAGGTTTTCCAGCGCCAACCCAAGGTCGAGCCCACTTTCCATGGCATTTCGAATATTATTCAAAGCGAAGGTGAAGCGAGAGCTTTCCAAATCAGTGAAAGTGCGTTGGAACTTACCGTAGTTAAGAAAAGCCGACAACCCAGTGGCAATAGCCGCAATCAATATGACCGGGGTTACAATCTTCAGATTCAAGCTGCACTTGATCATTGCCACGTCTTCTCAATTTTCAACATGCCGCCCTACAGATAAACTCAAATGTATGGGACATGCAATCAACCACGATAGAGAGCGTATTTCAGGCAGAATCAAAGGACAAGCGCACAATTTGTAAGTTTTTCTAGCTTGGTGCATCACCTACTTATAAAACAAATGATAACTTATTCCAACAAAAAAATGCGCAGCGACCACTGGGCAGAGCCACGGTCATTATAAAAACCTCTTGTTTTACCTGAATCGTTTCTTGGGTCGATGATTGTTTTGTTCCTGTCTAGGAAAACAATCAAAACTTAGCATACATTTGATTCCATACTGCATTTTGAGACATGGCTGTCTATCAAAACCCACTCAATCAAAGACTCACTTACCGTTCTCTTGATACACCGTATCGATAGTATCAATCCGATACTATGCAGGTAGTTGGATTTTACCCACATCATCAGAATCCATTTCACCGGTGAGCCCATGGACATCTCCACTATTTAAACCAATCTCTGCAGGCAGTGAATCAAGCAGTGGCGCTTGCCCACAATAACGCAGGCACTATTTACCAACGGGTCAGCCAGATCGTCATTACCGCCACCAGCACCCTCTCCGTTCACAGCACCAGTAGTCCCATCACTTAATCCTTCCACCTGGACGATCATCATGCCATTGATCTGTTCCATTGGTTTAACCTGAAATCCTCGGTTGGACAGAGTACAGTGTGCGTTTGCAGAGGTGCAGCGCAAGGCACAACGACTGCTCTATTCCAAGGAGCTGAAACACCGCCATGCTGTCGCCATGCAGCGTGACTTACCCTGTAGGTGAATAAGTGAATTGAAGTCAATCGCATACATATCTGCAACTTAGCATCAGAACAGGATGGTCAACTGAGGATTCTAGATTGAACACTCTATCGCGCTATGACATCGCCATACGCTTAACGAAGGCCTGCGGGTACTGGGGGCTATCTCCAAGCCCACAGGTCAAATCAGAAACGGCTATCCAAGAATCTTCCTGAAAAGCCAAAAAAAACCCTGTCGCATACACAAGCAATCAATAATAATTCGCTGTGTGTTGAAAGCTGAAATCAATGCCTTGGCTAGTATTGCACAGAAAGGCCTGCGTCAAATCTAACAGCACCCACATAGCCAGGCCACAGCTAACTGCAGTTAGTGTATATACTGAGCACCATCCGAATCACCAGCCGGGCACTCATCAATCCCGGGCTGCATCTCCTCATCACCCTTTTTATCCATTATCAGCTTCTTGAGACAAGCAATGGCATCCAGATCAGTGATCACTTCATAAAATCTGCGCCCCCACTCCTCTTCGGTATTGATACTATTCCCAATCCATAGCCGCACCGGCGCCTCACGCACCACCAGCCAGTGCATCCTGCCAGCTCGATCAGGATAACGCCCGGCATAGAACACACTATGTTCACTATATTCAGCGATACTACCCTGTATACGTAGTAGTGCCAGCTCAGTTTTAAGCTTAAAAAAAGCGGGCATATCAAGCTCAATACCATTAACATTAAAGCTTAACAGCTCATCATTCTGATCCTTACGTACCGTACCTTGATCTACGGAAACTACAACCTCAACACCTCGCTTGATCTTCTCTCCTAGAGCAGTACGGCGCAAAACTGCAGCGCAGGATGAGAGGCGATCCGCCCGATTTATTGCCGGAGAGATCATGATCTGTTGATCACCATCATAAAGAAAAGCGGGGGAGCCATCATTAAAGGATATACCCAGCCCCAGTTCCAGCTCCGGCAACCCATGTTTTCTATTTTTGGCGTTTTGTGCATCCACCACCTGAAGCATCTTACGCGCCAATCCACTGGCGTAACTCACGCATAACCACTGATGCGGAGCATCTTCATATTCAGTAATGCACAGAATAACCGCATCCCCTTCCACAAACACCTTAACTGCACCAAAGGCATCCAGAAGCTTGGTGATTGGCTGGAAAAAATTTAGGCTGAAATGCGATGCAGGATTAAGATTATTATCCAATAACTCAGCTGTTATAGCAGTGGAACCACGCAGATCAGCCTTTATGATCACATGATTTTTTATTTTCCTTTTCTCTACATCAGCTTCAGTATGTTGGACAAACTCCTGCAAGCTATTATTACGTCGGGATAGCTCTATGGCTTCATCACGTAACAAAATTCTGATGCTGTTCATAGTGCGGTGAGTCTGATAAGCCAGCTTCAGATCACAACGCAGCACCATAAAATCACGGATAAAACATTTGATGCGATACTCCCTACGCGAATCAGACATATTTCTGATCCGCTCTGCCGCATTATCCAACACTTTTTTTGCAATATGGGGCTGTGAAACACCCTTAAGGCCAGAAAGTCTAAGCAACAGTTTGCGCTTGGAGAGCCCCCCCTCAAGATATTGGTTTATCAACCCTAACGGAACCCGGCCATGCAACTCTTTAAAAACCTTTGGAGCTTCATTTGTGGCAAAAATCTTTGCCCAAAGCCCAGCTCGTTTAAACCGCCTCTGAACCTCATCTAAAATATACCTCTGCACCTTGATCCAGCGCGCACGGCCTCCAGCATCATCCACCCTTAACCGATGGGATGACCTGGCAGGTGCATTTGGCGTATTCAAAAAAAGTATAGCTTCGATATTTCCAGGATCATCCAGCCACGAGCTTAAACCAGCAACATACTCATCTGACTGAACTGAGCCCACAAGTAGCAACTCGGTTTCAAGAAACCCTGACAACATACCCCGGTCCTGACGCAGGCGCACACCAACTGAATCACCATCAGCATCCGCCTCACCAACCGTATCTTTTGGCAGGCATGACGCAAGCGCCCAAGCTGGTAATCCAACACTTAAAATATCAGTAAGAACACTATTTATATAACTGAAACGCTCTGGATCTTCCTTACTCACTATCATCAGGGGGTAGTGGTGCATAAACTGTTCTTCAGCCCACAAACTGGGGAGCTGTAGCAGCGGATTAAATAGAATCATTTTGGGTACTGGCCAGGAACGCCCCAGCACTGACTTACGCAACTTGCGCAGTGTGCCTGACTCCAGTTTATACACATGGCGAAATAATTTACGGGTAATACGATACCTTAAGGCCATCTCCTCCTTTGCCAGCAATACCAGCTTTTCATGCAGATGCACCGCATGGCCACTGGATTGGTCCCCACCAATAGTTCTTGCCTGCTGCAATTTATCTCTATGCCGCACCAACTCATCACCAACAGAGAGCAACAAATATTTAAGTATGGCAAACTGCAGCAACTGAATCTGGTCAGGAGATGACTCCTCCCTAGCCTTGCCAACCCCGGCCTCCAGTACTCCAGTATAAGCTTGCTCAAAATTGGAAATATCTCTTACACTCGGGGGAGGACTGGATTCACCCCAGCGATTCACCCCAATATCATGCAGCAACATGCGTCTGACCAGCATTCTGACGGAGTTGGTGAACTTCGGACTTAGATATACGTCAAGGTGGGCGTTGTCTATCCCTTTGGGTATGCGATCAAGAGCAAACCTGAAAGGCATCGGAGCCGGAAGAGACGAAAACAGCTCATCAATATCAGGTTGGGCACGAAATATTTTTTTTAGCTTATCAAGCATCAAAAGAGCACCATACTCTTAAATATTTGCGATAACACTATAGTTATAGCCCATCACGCCATCATTGCAGCGACCAACCTGTCTTCCATCTCGATCCGAACCGCAAGCTCTTCACCTAAAATCGACAGATCATGTTCCAGTTGGCCAAACTCATCTTGAGCAGGAGAGTCATATTTATCATTAAAGGCAACCGCATATTCCGTTGCCTCCAATATCTTTTCATACACCCCCTCTGCAACTGTCACCACACTAGCTCTCTTCTCCTCACCACGTGATATACGCGCAATAATCTCAAAGTGGCCAAAAGCCATATAGTCCATCAAGACCTGACAAAAACGACGCAGCCTACCCCTATCTATCTCTCCCTGGGTATATGGCTCCAATCCTGCTGTCTGGCAAAACAAAGTTAACATCTCTTGCCTTTCAATCAACAGTTTATCAACCATATCACTGGTTCTGGTACGCCTTTCACCACTCTCTACTCTCTCTTCTGACATGGTCAGAATCCCCTTTATGATAAGTTCTGCGTTAAGCTAATCATTATCCATCAGTTCAGGCAAGTAATTGACTAAATAATCACATCCCGCATCAACCATCAAATTACCGGATAAATAACCAGTTTACCCCAGCATCAGCTTGACACCCACCATAAACAGTAACAGCGCAAACAACCGCTTTAAAGCCCTAGTTGGAAGGCTATGTGCCAAACCAGCCCCCAGGGGGGCAAAGATGATCGTGGTAAACACGATCCATGGCATGCCACTCCAATATACATAGCCACTACTACCAGCCGGCAGCCCCTGCTCACCCAGCCCAGTGATCACAAAGCCGATGGTTCCCGCCAACGCGATGGGGAGACCACAGGCACTTGATGTTGCAACCGCATTGCGGATCATAACCCCGTTCCAGTGCAGAAATGGCACCGTCATGGATCCACCTCCAATCCCCACAATGGAAGAGATCATTCCGATCACAATGCCCGCCAGGGTCATCACGGACCTGCCTGGTATGGTACGGCGAGAACCAAATTCAAGCTCCAGGACCAGGTGCATAGCCACCAACATGGTAAAAACGGCAAATACCCTCTGCAGCCAGACCGTTGAAAGCTGATCGGCTACGGCAGCACCAAACCATGCCCCCAATACAATCCCTGGCGTCAACATAAGAAACAGCCCCCAGTGCACCGCCTTGCGTTTATTGTGGGCATGCATGGATGACAGGGACGTCACAATAATCGTTGCCAGCGATGTACCGATAGCCAGATGCATCATTATGGATTGATCAAATCCATGCCCCTGAAACACCCACAGCAGGGTGGGCACAATCACCAGCCCCCCACCCACACCAAACAGGCCAGCGGTCAATCCTGCCACCGCCCCCAGCACCAGGAATATGACAATCTCCTGCAACGGGGGCATATTGGCGACCAGCTCAACAAATAATTGGGACATATCTGTAATTTGGTTCTATATTTTCTAGTTACACAAAAGGAACTGATCAGGGCCTGTTAACACCAGTCCAATAGACCCAAAATAGAGGAGCGGCATATCAAGTGAAGAATAACAGAGTATGCATCCTTGGAGGAACCGGTTTTGTCGGCCGCCACCTGACCACCAGATTGAGCGCCATGGGGTTAGCCTGTCGAATACCTACCCGCAATCCGCAGCTCCATCGTTCCATCCGTCTCAATGGGGCGGTGGAACTGATCGCAACCAATCCGTTTGACCCCGAGCAACTCCACGCCAGATTTAGCAACTGCGATGCCGTGATCAACCTGATCGGCATCTTGAACCAGGGCAGTGACAGCAGCTTCCAACGTCTGCACGTAAGGTTGCCGGACCTGATTATTGATACATGCAAGAGGGCCGGGGTTGAACGCCTGCTGCATATGAGCGCCCTCAACGCCAGCACCACCGGAGAGGTTAGTGAGTATCTTCACACCAAGGGGGAGGCACAGAACCGGGTGCTTACCAACTCCAGTTCACATGGAGGGTTGAACGTAACCAGCTTTGGGCCGTCGGTAATCTTCGGGCATGATGACAGCTTCTTCAACCGTTTTGCCGCCCTACTCAAACTGATGCCAGGCCCCTTCCCTCTGGCCTGCCCCGGCGCACGTTTTGCTCCGGTCTACGTTGGCGACGTTGCCCGGGCATTTGCCGAATCACTGGATAACCGAAAAACCTGGAAGAAACATTATGAGCTGTGCGGACCGCGCAACTTCACCCTACAGGAACTGGTTCAATATACCGCCAGACAGATGGGACTCAAACGCAAAATTATCGGACTAAACGACACCCTGTCACGTCTGCAGGGACACGCCCTTGGGATACTACCCGGCAGGCCATTCACCTATGACAACTACCTCTCTCTCCAGATCGATAGCGTATGCAGCCGTGATGGCCTGGCAGAACTTGGCATAGCGGCTACCGACATCGACGCCGTAGTCCCGTACTATCTTGGGCCACGCTCGGAGCGCTCCCGTTACCTGCGACTTAGAAGCCAGATATAGATCACTGCTGCCGCAGTTTGTGCAATCTTGACCTGCGCTGCTGGGGCGAGGTTTTGGCCAGTTGTTCGCTGGCCAGATAAAACCTGGCCAGCTCCCCGTCAGACTCTTCCAGCAGAGCAAGAAACGCCGACACCCACTGGGCATAGGTTGCCACCGATGCCAGGCGGGCGTTGTTCAGTTCACGACCGAACCAGTGATCATAACCGGAGTATCCACCCCACCTCTGCTTCAACCTGTGATAATCATTCTGCAGGGCGGCAAATGTGACCGCCTTCTGCCGGCGCATCTCCACCGGTTGTAAGGGGCGCACATAGAGTTGTTGCAGCCGCGTTCTGGCCTGGAGCAACAGTCGGTTAAACTCCTGCTTACGCCCCTTGCGTTGCTGCCACCGGCCCACCCCCGCAGCATCCTTGCGCAGCCGAAACCAACGCTCCACCCCAACCTGTTCCACAGCAGTGGCAAAGGACTCATTGAAGGCACTGTCATCTGCGATATAGAGCTGCTGATGGGCCAACTCATGAAATATCAATCCCACCAGCTGTGGTTCCGGCCAGTTGATGACAGTACTGGGAAGAGGGTCATCAAACCAGCCCAGGGTGGAGTAGGCGGCGGCCGGTTCCACTGCCACATCCAGACCATCCTGCCTCAGGGTCTCTGCATACCGCTGCGCCCGCTCCCGGCTGAAGTAACCCCGGTAGCTGGCACAACCAATCACCGGGTAACACCACTGTTTTGGCGTGACTGAAAACTCCGGTGTCGCCACCACGCTCCACACCACCGCCTTGCGGTCGAGGGCAGCAAAGGAGTGGTAACTGTCATTTGCCGGAAGCCCCAGATGAGTGCTGGCAAACTCGCGCGCCTCCAGCACCAACCTCAGTTTTTTTCGCAACCCGGGATCTGTGTCCACATCCTGCAACAGGAGATCAATCGGTTTGCTGTCATGCATCAGGGTGAGGTGGCCATGGATGGATTGATAGTAATAGCTGACGCTACTACAGCCACTCAGCAGCAAGACAACACCAAGCAACCACAGCCTACGGAGAAAAAAACCAGGGGCGATCCGGGAATTGCTACCCCCCCTATCGAGAGTGATAAAACTGAACATGCATGGCATTATCTACCATTTAGTGTCCAAGCATAAAAAATAAAACCGCAAACAATGCAAAACAACAATATTTATTAACGTGGTATTTTCTTTGTGCTCTTTGCAACCTTTGCGGTTTAGACCAGTGTTTCTGACCGAACCCCAAGGTAGAGACATCGTAGCGAATAGAGGAAGTCATGAAGAGTTATCTGGTGGGAGGAGCGGTACGCGATCAGCTGCTTGGGCTAACACCCCGGGAGCGGGACTGGCTGGTGACAGGGGTAACGTCCGAACAGTTAATCAGCGATGGCTTCCAGCAGGTGGGGCGCGACTTTCCAATATTCCTTCACCCCAAAACCAAGGAGGAGTACGCCCTGCCGCGCAGCGAGCGCAGCGCACCAGGCAGCGGCACGGTTTCAGTGGAGGAGGATCTGGCGCGCCGGGACCTGACCATAAACGCCATGGCCCTGGACCGGGATGGCAACATCATCGATCCATGCGGTGGCCAGCAGGATTTGGAACGGCGCATCCTGCGTCACACCCCATCCTTCCACGAGGAT
>JAAGZL010000567.1 GCA_024206335.1 Gammaproteobacteria bacterium | reverse complement strand
ATCTGCTTTGAGCGATAATAGTCGCATACTGGTAGTCGGCCCATCCTGGGTGGGCGACATGGTGATGGCGCAGAGCCTGTTCAAGGTCCTGCGCCAGCAGCAGTCCGGTGTCGAGATAGATGTATTGGCGCCGGGCTGGAGCCTCCCCCTGCTGCAACGTATGCCGGAGGTGGCGGCTGGCATGGAGATGCCGGTGGGCCATGGCCGGTTGGATCTCAAGGTGCGCTATCAGCTTGGGCGTTCATTGGTTGCGCGCCAGTATGATCAGGCTATTCTTCTGCCCAACTCCTTGAAGTCGGCCCTGATTCCCTTCTGGGCCAAGATACCCCAGCGCACCGGCTGGCTGGGTGAGATGCGCTATGGTCTGTTGAATGATATCCGTGGGTTGGATAAGTCTGTGTTGACCATGACGGTACAACGGTTTGTGGCCCTGGCCCATCCTCCCGGAGTGGGTGTGGTTGCGGATATACCGGTGCCACAGCTGGAGGTGTCGGCCAGCAATGTTGCCGCTGCCATGGAGGATCTGGGGCTGGCCAAAGGGGAAGAGCGATTGCTGGTGCTCTGTCCCGGTGCCGAATATGGTCCTGCCAAATGCTGGCCGCAGGAGTATTATGGGGCACTGGCGGCTAGACTGATGGAGCAGGGCTGGGCGGTGTGGCTGTTTGGCTCAGAAAAGGATCAGATGGTTTGTGCAGCAATAAACGCTGCCGCTGGAGGGCGTTGTGAGGATCTGAGTGGGCGTACCACCCTTGCCCAGGCGGTGGATTTGATGTCCATGGCCGATGGGGTAGTAAGCAATGATTCCGGACTGATGCATGTGGCTGCTGCCCTGGACCGGCCGCTGGTGGCGATATATGGCTCATCCGATCCGGGCTTTACCCCACCGTTGAATGAGAGCAGCAGGGTGCTGCATCTGGGGCTGGATTGTGGCCCATGTTTTAAACGCGAGTGTCCGGAAGGCCATCTGAAATGCCTGACCGGGATAGATGTGGATATGGTTGCTGCTTCGCTGCAGCAGGTTGTACAAGGAATAGAGGTTGATGACAAAGAGTGAGAATGTAGTCTGGCAGGAACAGGCGATTACCCGTGATCACCGCCAGGAACAAAACGGCCACAAGAGCTTTGTGGTCTGGTTTACCGGGCTCTCCGGCTCGGGTAAATCTACCCTGGCCAGCGCCTTGGAATCGGAGTTGCACAGGTTGAACTGTCGCTCCTTTGTATTTGATGGGGATAATGTCAGGCATGGACTGTGTGGTGACCTGGGGTTCAGTGAAGATGACCGCAAGGAGAATATCCGCCGCATCGCAGAGATGACACGTCTGTTTGTCGAGGCCGGTGTTATCGCCCTCACCGCCTTTATCTCTCCCATGCGTGATGACCGGCGCAAGGCACGCGACCTGATTCCTGATGGTGATCTGGTAGAGGTCTACTGCAATTGCAGTCTGGAGACCTGTGAGAATCGGGATGTGAAGGGGCTGTACAAGAAGGCGCGGGCCGGGTTGATTAAGAATTACACCGGTATCTCCTCGCCCTATGAGGCGCCGGAAAACCCTGAGGTCTCAGTGGATACGGATGCCCTTACTATTGAAGAGGGTACTGCCCAGATCCTTGATTATCTGAGGGAACACGGCTTTATCCCGAACGGTTAAAAATGGTATTGCTCTTAAACTGGAACAGATAACTATATTGAAAGTCCTGATCATAAAAACATCATCCATGGGCGATCTGATCCACACCCTGCCTGCGCTTACAGATGCCGCGGCAGCGATCCCGGGTGTACGTTTTGACTGGGTGGCAGAGGAGTCCTTTGCTGAGGTGCCAGCTTGGCACCCGGCGGTAGAGCGGGTGATTCCGGTTGCCATCCGGAGATGGCGCAAGGGCTGGATCAAATCCTGGCGCAGCGGCGAGATCAGGGAGTTTCGTCGGCAACTGCGTCAGCAGGAGTATGACCAGATCATAGATGCCCAGGGGCTGTTCAAAAGTGCGCTGTTGGCCCATATGGCTCGTGGTGATACGACTGGGCTGGACGCGGGTTCGGCACGTGAGCCTGGGGCAGCCCGTTTTTACCGGCGTGGTATTCCGGTCGCACGTGATATGCACGCCATTGAGCGGGTGCGCTCCCTGTTCGCCCAGGCCCTCGGCTATACCAAACCTGAGACTGAACTGGATTATGGTCTTTCCGTAAATAGTCTAAATAGTAGCGACACCCCCTATCTGGTATTTCTGCACGGCACCACCTGGAGCAGCAAGCTGTGGCCGGTGGAATATTGGGTGGAGTTGGCCCGCACTGCGGCGTCCCAAGGCTATGATATCTACCTGCCGTGGGGTAGTGCTGAGGAGCAGGAGCGTGCCCGGCAGATTGTTCATCGATCGGGTAGTGGCAACCTGTTGCCCAGGCAGACCCTCACAGAGATGGCCCGGCGTTTGGCCGGTGCGGCCGGTGTGGTTGGTGTGGATTCAGGCCTGGCCCACCTGGCTGCGGCGCTTTCCACTCCAGCCGTGACCCTGTATGGACCGACCAGGACCGAACTTACCGGGGCTAGAGGAAGGTTGCAGACCAATCTGCAGGCTCAGTTTGAGTGTGCGCCATGTATGCGCAAAGAGTGTGATTATTCTGGGGCATCAGAGGTGTCCCCGGCCTGTTTTGGCAGTCTGCCACCAGTGGATGTATGGGCCAATCTACAGATCCGCATGGATGGGGTTGCTGGATGAGATTTGCCTTCGTGGTCTCGCTCTGGTTTCCCTTTGGTGGCATGCAGCGCTCCCTGCTCCGTAT
>JAAGZL010000565.1 GCA_024206335.1 Gammaproteobacteria bacterium | reverse complement strand
TTCTTCTTCTTCTTCTTCTTCTTCTTCTTCTTCTTCTTCTTCTTCTTCTTCTTCTTCTTCTTCTTCTTCTTCTTCTTCTTCTTCTTCTTCTTCTTCTTCTTCTTCTTCTTCTTCTTCTTCGTCTTCTTCTTCTTCTTCCTCTTCTTCTTCTTCTTCGTCTCCTTCTTCTGCGTCTTCTTCTTCTTATTATTATTATTATTCTTCTTCTTGTCATCATCGGTATGCTTCGTCGTATGATTATTCTTCTCCGTCGTCTTCTTATTATTATTATTGTTAATATTATTATTAATACTATTATTATTGGTATGTTTCGCCTTATCATACTTCTTCTTCTTCGTATTATTATTATTATTATTCTTCTTATTATTATTCATCTTCTTCGTATTCTTCTTCTTATTCTTCTTATTCTCCTTCTTCTTCTTCCTCGTCTTCTTCTTCTCTTTCTTCTTCTTCTTCTCATCCTTCTTCTTCTTCTTCTTCTTCTTCTTCTCCCTCTTCTTCTTACACATCTCCTTCTTCTTATTCTT
>JAAGZL010000564.1 GCA_024206335.1 Gammaproteobacteria bacterium | reverse complement strand
TTTTCACCTTAAGCACATGATATATCGCCAAAATGAGTATTATTCCTTGTTTTAGCTTTAAATAATGCAGTAAGCGGAAGGCTGTTATTTACCTCTAAACATAGGCTAAAAATCGCTACATCAAATTAAGGTCACACCCCGTTTGGATTGCCTGTGCCCGCCTAAGTGCACATCAAATTAATGTCACACCCTTATCGAACAGTTGCCGGATGGCACCGTGCAATTGATTGAAGAGGGCAATGACGTCATTCTGGTCTCGATTAACTTTTCCGGTTCAGCGGACAATCGTGATGCACACTATGCGATTGCGAAAGCGATGATTGCGGCGGGGATGGATTGCGCACAGGATTTGATGGATGCCGGGCAAATAGCGTTGCCCGCGGTATTTCAGACGCCGACAGGGACAATCCATTAACCGTATCACTCACGCCAGCGCGAGTGGGCAACGAAAGAATATCCCTTAGTGAGGACAGGCCTATTAATAGTCAGGAAGCGGTAGCGGGTATGAATGCGGGCACCTTCACCAGCGTTTTCAGCTTCAGTCTGACGGCTGAGGGTGGTTTTGCCGTGTATCGCCTGTGGCGGGATAATGAGAGCCAGACGCCCACCATCTGTATCGATAGTGAAGGGGGGCATTTTTTCTCTGAGCGTCGCTGGGAAGAGTCGGCCATTTTTGCCGCCGTGGCGGATGACTATGCACCGCTGACCTTCAGCGCCTTCTTCCCCGAACCGCATTATCAAGGCATGATTGCCTGTTATGCGGCCTCGCGTTTTTTCCCGGCGTTACCCGACCCGGATCAGCCATTAACGATTGCCGATCGTGAAGCGTTTGTGCAAGCCACGATGGATACATTGATGGCTAAAGGGTTTTATGTTGACCCCGCACTGACGGCGGCCTGGTGGGCGAATCCGTCCTGAGAGACCGTATTTTTCAGGCTTCAGTCCACGTATACTTTAGCCTCAATTGGCGATGATAAACCAATGCCCTATTTTTCAGTAGTGAACCCCACAGGAGTTTTTTATGCAGCCCCATTCGATGTTTAGCACCACCGGCACGACGACGCCCGTTGTCGCCACCAACAAGGTCTTGCGTAACACGTATCTGTTGTTATCCATGACCTTGTTATTCAGTGCCGTCACGGCGGGTATTTCCATGGCCATCAATACAGGCTTTGGGATGGCCATGGTGATGAATATTGCCGCCATTGTCTTGATCTGGCTTGTCCTGCCGCGGGTGGCCAATAGCAGTAAGGGTATAGTGGTTGTCTTTGCCTTTACCGGTTTGCTGGGCGCTTCGCTAGGCCCCACATTGAATTATTACCTGGCCTCAGCCAACGGCGGTGCGGTAGTCACACAAGCGCTGGCCGGCACCGCCTTTATTTTCTTTGCTCTGTCCGGGTATGTCCTGACCACGCGCAAGGATTTTTCCTTTATGCGCGGTTTTCTGTTTACCGGGCTGCTGGTCATTATTGGATTGGCAGTGATCCTGATGATTGCCGGTTTTATGGGTTATCACGTGCCCGCGGCTAGCCTGGCTTTGAGCGCCGGTATTGTGTTGTTAATGTCGGGCTTTATTCTGTTTGATACCAGTCGGATTGTGAATGGCGGCGAAACCAACTACCTGATGGCCACGGTGGCGCTGTATTTGAATATCTACAATTTATTCACCAGCCTGCTGCATATACTCGGTGTGATGAACGACGACTGATAACGGTGGTGATGGGGTATGGAACTCAGTGCAGAACAAACACAGTTGGCCATGCTGATTGACGAGCATGTACAGACATTCCCAGAAACGACGGCGGGAAACGAAACATTACTCGCCTCCCTTGAGGCATAGGAATTTCAAACCGGATGTAGTGGAATACACGAAGGTTATTTTTTGATCGACAAAGCAGCGGGCAGATTTTTACGGTTGAAAATAGCGGATAAAGCCGGAAGTGGCGTCACTTGTGTTTGTTTTCGGATCGAAA
>JAAGZL010000563.1 GCA_024206335.1 Gammaproteobacteria bacterium | reverse complement strand
AGGTCTGGTAGTACGACCTCTGCTGAGGTCGTAGTGAAGCACAGCAGGGGCGTTGGCCTAGCGCTAGGCCAGCGCCAACAAAGCAACCGCAGACCCGCAGCTCGGGAAGAGCTGTGGGTCTTCATCACAGGACTCGGGATGCCCGAGACCTGGGATCCGCAGATGCTCCATCTGGAGAGACCCTCAGATCCTCTGGATCCAGGGTGTCAACAGCTGAGAGCATTACGCGGCTATGCTGCATTGCTTACTCCACACAAGCCTGCTGAGGCTAGTGTGTAGTAGCAATGCTAGCACGTGGGACGCAGGACCACACCACATGCCCGAAGGGTACCTCACGACTCGCCATAGGCGACGTCGGCATCGTCGGCCGCAGCCGACCCAAGTACACGCGCCAGCGGGTTCAAGTGGAGGTCGCCAGGCGACCGACGTAACAAGCAACCCGCCGCGAGCACACGAGGTGTGATCGTGGACCCAGAGAGTCTCAGGGTCTGCAGACCCTGGGAGTCTCGAGATGCCAGATGCTGGAGGTCTCCTGGGACCAGGTCCCGGAGAGCATCCGCAGCAGGCTCACGACGTTCGCCACGAGCTACGCTCGTAGCTGCTGGTGTCCCTCTTGAGGGGCCCTGCATAGCTACGATGCGCAGTGCTGTGGTAACGGAGGACGCAAGACCGCCAGACCATGTAATGGGATGGCATGGTCTGGAGTAGGGATCCGGGTGTAGCATCCCAGAGGGATGTAGCACTCCGGTGCTATCGTGTTGCGAAGCATGCATGCAGAGGGCCCTCTGAAGGGCACGTGCAAGCATGCTGTAACACGAGAGCTGTGATGTACTCGAGAGCGTAACACCAGGATCCCTGGGTCCTGGATGTGCTGCTCCGAGTAGTGATCCATCCAGGGTGATCCCAGAGCCACAGGATCTGAGATACGCCAACTGGATGTATCCACGTAGTCGTCACACGTCCCGAGCTAGCATCACAACGCCGTGCGTGTGCTGCGCCTCGTGGACTGTGTGGCGT
>JAAGZL010000562.1 GCA_024206335.1 Gammaproteobacteria bacterium | reverse complement strand
CTTCTATCAAGCATTCCGTTTTTGCGTATGGCCCCAAAGAACATTCCTGTGCGTTTATAGCGCTCTCCTATCAAAACTGTAGGAGGAGTTCGCGAAAATGCGTAAAATCAGTCAAAATACGGAAATGACCTTTGTGACCTTGACTTTGACCTTGTGACCTCAAGGTCACTGGGGTATGTTGACCTTGTCCATACCTACCTACCATTTCAATATGGTGATGATCAAAGGTCATTAAGGTTGTCAAATGCTCATTTCCATGTTTGACCTTCGACCCCTAATATCTGACCTTCAGGGCAAAAATTCAAAATTCCGCCACATTCCGTTTTTGCGTATGGCCCCAAAGAACATTCCTGTGTTTTTTTAGCGCTCTCCTATCAAAACTGTAGGAGGAGTTCGCGAAAATGCGTAAAATTGGTCAAAAAACGGAAATGACCTTTGGGACCTGGACTTTGTGACCTCAAGGTCACTGGGGTATGCTGACCTTGGCCATCTCTACCTACCATTCCAATATGGTGATGATCAAAGGTCATTAAGGTCGTCAAATGCCCAT
>JAAGZL010000561.1 GCA_024206335.1 Gammaproteobacteria bacterium | reverse complement strand
GGGTTTCTGCAACATTCATCATTGCGGTTAGTCTTTTTAATATGGTTTCACAGTGATTTATGCCACTTTTCTTCCAGTCAGGCAAAGAAATAGCGTTCCAATCCTCATTTATGGAACCGGTTCTCCACTACTCTTCTATTTCCCCTAACTGATCCATCACCTCAAACATAGCATCAGCCAGAGCAATAGCAGAGGTTACAGCTTCTTCTGTTTCCCCCTCTCCAGGCTCTCTAGTCTCAGAAACCCTAATCTGCCCATCTTCTGTGTCTTCTATAGTAATCGTAATTCTCATATTTCAATCCCGTTTCTTCAGCCCTAGAGATAGCTTACCTCTGCCAAATTTCTTCGTAACTTCATCCATAGCAGCATAGAGATGCTCCTCCCGCTTACACTCTTCTGGATCATCGAACAGATCCCCCATTGGTTCACTGCCACCCCACTCTGATATCCCAAGCCCAATAAGGCGTACAGGTCGGCCGGCAAAGCCACTCTCCTGATATAGATTCCAGGCAATATTGAGAACCACACCATCCGCACTTGTAGCATTGCGTAACTTCTTCTGCCTAGTATGTGTCTCAAAGCCATCCAGACGGATCTTCATAGTCACCACCCGTCCTTTTAGACATTTACTACGGGCTGTCCGCCCCACTTCGGCGGCTAAGCCTCTTAAGCATTCCCTAAGTTGCCGTTGGTCTATCACATCCTCATTGAAGGTAGATTCCTTGGAAATTGATTTCCGACCACCTTTAGTACCTACCTGGTCTAATGCTATTCCCCTGGCCTGATTATAAAGATGCTGTCCACCATTATCTCCAAAGTAGCCACGCAACACATCAAGAGAGTATGTCTTCAAGTGTTTTACAGTATAAACACCCAGCTGTTCCAATTCCTGCCGGGCTTTTGGACCAACACCACGAAGATTAGACACCGGCATAGGATCAAGAAAGGCCTGAATCTGTTCCGGTCTGATAACAACTAGGCCATCTGGTTTCTGATACTCTGAGGCCAATTTGGCAATCAACCGATTAGGACCGATTCCCGCAGAACAATCGAGTCCAACCACCTCCCGGATCTTAAGTTTCGTCAGGCGCCCTATCTCAACTGGCTCACCAATGAGACGTTCCATGCCTGAGATATCAATATAGGCTTCATCTATGGAAACCGGTTCAACTACAGGAGAGATTTCACCAAGAGCAAGCATCACCTTTTTTGAAACAGCTACATAACGGGCCATATCTGGTCTTAGGTAAATAGCATCTGGACAGCGTCGGTGCGCCTCTGAAATCGGCATAGCAGAACAGATTCCATACTTTCGTGCTTCGTAGGAGCAGGTTGAAACCACACCCCTACGCCCTGGCATAGCCCCCACTACCACAGGCTTTCCACGGTATTCTGGATTATCACGCTGTTCCACAGATGCAAAAAATGCATCCATATCTAGATGCATAACCCATTGGGCTGGAAATTCAGTCATGAGTCGAAGTATATGGTTCCCGTAACATATGGTCTACGTTACTGATCTGACTGTATTATTGGACTGCTTACAGCCGGCAACCTTTGCCGCTTGTTAGAATTCCACATACCGCTACGAGATTGACATAAAATGGTGCCCAGGGCCGGACTTGAACCGGCACAGCCGTTAGGCCGGCGGATTTTAAATCCGCTGCGTCTACCAATTCCGCCACCCGGGCATGGGTGAGTATCACCTGGTGTGATATTTTGGAGGCTGAGCCCGGAATCGAACCGAGGTCCACGGCTTTGCAGGCCG
>JAAGZL010000560.1 GCA_024206335.1 Gammaproteobacteria bacterium | reverse complement strand
TTGTTGAGTATGCTTATAGAGCGGTAAATATTTACAGTGCTTACGGCGCCACAGTCACGGTAAGCAACAGTGAACTCAGAAGCAGCAGCTCTGGGGTGTATATACGGGGTGGTGATTCTGAAGTAGAAATAACGGATTCAATCCTGACGGATAACACCCATGGGTTTTACATGTATGCCTCTGGTACGGCACCAACCATAACAGGCTCTACCCTGACTGCAAACTCTTATGGAGTGGCTCTTTCTGGCTACACTAATAATGAACTGAATAATCCCCAACCGGTAATAACGGGTAACAGCATTTATGACAATACGAGTTATAACTATTACACAGACTCTTATACTAATGCCTCGAGCACCGAATTGGATGCCACGGGTAACTGGTGGGGCAGTACGGATCCGAGTGTGATAGTAACGACGATTTATGACCAGAATGACAACAGTACCAGCCCAGTTGTTAACTTTGGTGGTCATCTGGATGGTGAGGGTGGTGACACAATAATCATCTTCACCATTACCGGTATTACCGATACCACTGTGGCGGAGAACGTCGCCTTTAGTGGCATCAGCCCAATACTCGATGGCGATACTCCCATAGGTAACATCACCTATACCATTAGCGGTAGTGACGCAGATCTCTTCAGTGTCGATCCAGTAACTGGCCTGGTGAGCATGGTAGCTCAAGACTATGAGAGCCCGACTGATCTTGATGGCAACAACGTCTATGAAGTCACCCTGACAGCGACTGACGAAGATAATAACAGTGCAAACCTGCCCTTTAGCGTCACAGTAACCGATGTAATAGAAGGCGGTGGAGGAGTTGTTGATACCAGCTACATATTGAACTACGAGGCATCAAGTGAGCCGCTTCCGAGTGATGGTACATGGAATTATGTCACCGGCCAGACCGGATTCAACTTTGCCGTAAGTAGTGCGACCCTGACCAATTCACCACAGACCAGCTACAGCGGCATAAGTCAGGCCTATCAGTTTAATGGTTCTGGTGGTTGTAAACGGCGACATCGCTATAGCATGGAAACACAGGACACCCATCTCTTAAATATAGACAAAAACGTAAGATACCCATTTACCTGTGAAGTTCCAGATCGTCAAAGAGATGGGTGTCCAATCATTTCTCTATCATTTCATCTACCAGATCGACGCCAATAGCAACCGGCTCGATCAGGTAGGCACCGATCCACGTACCTATGACAGCATCGGCAATACCAAAACTGATCGTAACGGTACTCGAGTATTTACCTACAACAAGGCAGGCCGCATAGCCGAGATCCATGAAAACGGCACACTTCTGGCAAGCTACACCTATAATGCCGAGGGTCAGCGGGTGATCAAAACCACCACAACTGGCACCAT
>JAAGZL010000559.1 GCA_024206335.1 Gammaproteobacteria bacterium | reverse complement strand
GCGGAAGCCGTGTACTGGATTCGACTGTGTGGCATCGGGGTGAATTGGCACATGCGGATACAGGGGTATCTTGGGGTGGCCTCGCGGTATTCTAGGTATCCATGGCAGGCGGAGAGAGGTGCAATCAGTTTGATTTAGAAGGCGTGAATTGGGATTAATGACTAACAGAGGACATAACAATGACTGTCTATTATGATATCTTTGAAACAGAAACGCACCTTGAATACCATTGTTCAATCGTAAAGCAAGAGGTTGTGGATCACGCTAGTATGTCGCGTCGAATCCCGAAAGACCACCCTGATGCCCGGGAGGCTTCATTACGATGGGTTTCCGAAATCGACTTGATGCGATTGGTCCATGTTAAAACTGATGGGTCAGTGGTATGACTGATAATAGTAATCAACCACAACAAACAGAGGATAAAACAATGAATAGTATAAACAAACAAGATAAAGACACGGCGCAATACTTGATTAATAAGGGTATTAAAACAAGTTACGCCTTGTTGCATCAAGGCCACCAACTAGATGGATGGGAATGTGATCAATGGCTTATCAAGATAGGTGGTGAATCTTTCGAATATCACACCGGTACGGGACATCGTGTTGTTAAGAAGTCGTTTCGCTGTGTTGGTAAGACAGACCGAAAATTCATTAAGGAATTAAAGGCGTTGTGGGATGTGCAGTTTATGCCGTCCAAT
>JAAGZL010000558.1 GCA_024206335.1 Gammaproteobacteria bacterium | reverse complement strand
GGGGTCAGGTCTATCATTTAGCCTGATCCTCTGCTAGGCCAGCATAATGTCACAACCATTACGCCTGGAATTTCCTGATGCGCTGTATCACATCACTTCGCGAGGTGATCCGAAATCAAGGAGTCTGACCCCTTGATTTTTCGTGTTGTGCTTTTGCTGCTTTTTTAATTTCCTCAATTTTTTTTAACCTTTCTACAATATAGAAAATATTATTCTTGGCCTTATGTGCTATCACCTCTGTTTTACCATTTACAGTAATAATTTCATAAGTTGGACGATCTCTTTCAGTATCTACAGTTTTTATAGGTGCAAGCCCTGTTAACTTCCCAGTCACTTTTTTTATTCTTAAACCATTTTTATCGAATAGTTTGAAAACTGCTTCTCTACCGTCAGAACTAATATAATAATCCATTGTTATACTAACATCATGCCTGCTTGTTTCCGGCGGCAATACAAACCATTTTGGCAGTTTTGATTCTTCAGAAAGTTTAAAATTCGCCTCTGAGCAGCTACCTATAAACAAAAAGCACCCAAATAAAATGTAGTAAAAAAGTAATCGGAGCATTTCGTGTTAAAAATATTGTAAATTTGTCTACTTAAAAAAATCGATATTACATTTATTACAACTCTTCGTGCCACCCATTATTGATGACTGCCACGAAGATGCGTTACATTGGTTTTCTTCATAGCAAGCATCATGCTTTATACAGCGATCAACCATCGATGGGAAATTGTTTAAAAAGCAAGCTGGGCTGGTACACACCCAATCTTGCTCCGTATATCCGGGATTCGTATTACCATTTGAATCACTCATTGCATTTCCGGGTGTTATTGGAGGGAAAGATGACTTCGGTGGGCCATTCGGAATGGGTACGGGAGGGAAACCATCATTAGGCGAAAATAGCCCAAAGAAATCAGCCCTATTCGTCGGGTTCCCTTCAACATACCCAAAGGTGTTCAGCCCCCCATCCAGCCCAATCGGATCAGAAGTAATATATCTCCCCGTACTGGGATCATAATACCTAAAGTAGTTATAATACAACCCGGTCTCCGCATCATAATACTGTCCTGGAAACCTCAAGTTGACTGCGATGCCACTGCTTTGGGGCAATGCGTTCCCGAAGGCTTCACTCTCCCACTGCCACACGACCTGGCCCGCTCCATTGGTGGCCTTTCGGGGCGTGGCCAGATGATCCGTGTGCAGATAGGTGATGGAGGTATTATCCACCTGGGCGATGGGCTCACCCTCAAGATGCACATACTCTTTGATGGGCTGGCCGCTGGCATCGTATTCACCGAGTAACTGGCCACCGGGGTCATACAGATAGTAGGTCGTGCCCACCGGGGTG
>JAAGZL010000557.1 GCA_024206335.1 Gammaproteobacteria bacterium | reverse complement strand
GTCAGCAGCAGACCTGCTGATTAAGCTGGCACTGGAGAATGGTGGCAAGGATAACGTATCTTTGATCTTGGCGCGCAATCAGGCCGGATAGTAGTGCTGGATGATGATTCAGATGGCAATTGATAGAGTATTTACCGGAGACTGGACATGAGTAAAATCCTGATTCTTGATGATGAGTCGGTTCAACAAGAGATCGAGTTGGAAGAGCGGCAATTGGTCATTGGACGCGACGCCAGCAATGGGATACATCTGGACGATCCCTCGGTAAGTAGACGGCACGCCATGCTGACCTGTGCCCTGGGTGAGTATTTTATTGAAGATCTGGGGAGTACCAACGGTACTTTTCTGAATGATCGACCCATAACCAAACATATGCTGAATCATGGTGACCTGTTGCAGGTTGGTGATTTGGTGCTCAAGTATCAGAAGGTTGTGGAGCAGGAAGAGGTTGTAGATGATGATCCGGAGAAGACCCAGGTCATATCTCGCCCGAGGCCGCACAAGAGCCCTGATGCTGGAGTGGTGGTGCCGAAAATCGCCACCATCCGCTATTTCCGTGGGCCCAAAAAGGGACAGTCGGAACAGATCCTGCGTTCGCTGTATACCCTGGGCAAGCCAGGAGGTGACGTGGCGGTCATTGCGCGCCGCCCCCAAGGATTCTTTCTGCTTAGGATAGGCAATAACTCCTTTCCCATGATCAACAACAAGAAGGTTGATGTGGGTGGTGGTATCAAACTGAATGAGGGTGATGTGGTAGAGGTGGGTGAAAATATTGTGGAGATATCCTTTACCGGTTGAGTCCGGTTCTTCTCTAAATATCTTCCGCCAGCTGCTTTAACCGGTAGAGCTGCTCCAGGGCCTGCTTGGGTGATAACTCGTCCGGCTCCATGGCCTGCAACTCTTCTAGGATGGCGCTGTCGGGGCCATCTTCATCCGCATCCAGACCAAACAGTGGCAGTTGATCTACCTGCTGCTCCGCATGCCGCTGGGCCGACTGTTCCAGCTCACGCAGACGGGTGCGGGCCCGCTGGATGATCTCCCTGGGTACCCCCGCCAGGGCCGCCACCTGTAGACCATAACTCTGGTTGGCCGGTCCCTCGGTCACCGCATGCAGAAATACAATAGAGTCGCCATGCCCCACCGCATCCAGGTGTACGTTGGCGATGCCCGGATACTCTTCGGGCAGGGTGGTCAGCTCAAAGTAGTGGGTGGCAAACAGGGTATAGGCGCGGATGCTGCTGGCCAGCTCCACCGCGCAGGACCAGGCCAGGGAGAGGCCGTCAAAGGTGCTGGTGCCGCGACCTATCTCGTCCATCAGCACCAGGCTGTTGGCGCTGGCGTTATGCAGGATATTGGCGGTCTCCTCCATCTCTACCATGAAGGTGGAGCGCCCACCGGCCAGATCGTCCGAGGCCCCGATACGGGAGAAGATGCGGTCGATAGGGCCAATCCTGGCGCTGGTAGCGGGAACAAAACTGCCGGCGTAGGCCAGGAGCACAATCAAGGCAATCTGCCGCATGTAGGTGGATTTGCCGCCCATGTTGGGGCCGGTGATGATCAGGATTCGGCGCTGGTCATCAAACTTTACGCCATT
>JAAGZL010000556.1 GCA_024206335.1 Gammaproteobacteria bacterium | reverse complement strand
GCTATAAGGGTAACTATGGCCATATATTCCATCTAGTTTGCCTATACTCCAGTTTTCATCGTGACGGGCAAACTCCATATCAATCGTATTGATACATTTTGTAAGAACGATGATTTTCTTTGGTTCCACAGGCTTATCAGCGACTCTCCAACGAGATAAATCCGATACTGGTTCAGGAAAAGCATTTTTATGCCATACGCCTTTAGTATCAATTGATTCAAACCAAGTTCCTTTCTCAGCAAGCTCTTTAAATAGTGCCGAGAGTTTTAATATCTTTTCTTTTTCTGCTTCATTCATTATTCTTTTCCTTTTAATTGTTAGATTTTCATAGTGACACATTTGGCGTATTAATAAAAATACCCCATTAAGATAAATAGCCTGATTCTATTCGGCTTATGTCTTTTACTGTCGGGGTAGAAACTAAAATTATCTTCCTGTTCAATAAAGTTTTAGTTCTTTTCATCGCAAGATTTACAGGATCGTTTGCGCTTACAGGACAACTGTCCATTTCATCCTCTTTATAAAGTCCCGAGAGTTTTAATGCCTGTTCTTTTTCTGCTTCGTTCATTATTCTTTTCCTTTTAATTTCATTTGCAAGATAGGTTTCCATTTTTTCCAAAATTTAAGTATCTTTTCACCATCTATTTTAAAAATTTC
>JAAGZL010000555.1 GCA_024206335.1 Gammaproteobacteria bacterium | reverse complement strand
CAAAGGGTATATAACCAATTGCTTCACCTCGGTTAGTTGGCACAATAGTTTTAACCACGCTCCAACTTTTTTTATCTTCTCGCCATATCTCTTGTGTGTAAACACCTTCAACAAGCATAAGTTTTAAGTATTCGGTCTTTGTAACAATGTCATATTCATCCTTGCCTTCTTCGTTGTATTCCTGAGATAAGACAATAAATTCATCAGTCCAATTAATTATACTCTCAAAGGGATATAGCAATACTTTTGTTCTTGTGCCATCGTGTTCTACTAATCCACCACATCGACCGCTTGTCATTAATTCGCGCAATACCATACTAGCCACTAGTGATAATGGACGTTTACTGTTATTTGTATCGGTTAATAAGTAATCAATATTTGTAGGTATCTCGGTTACAGGTTCATTACGCATTATCGCGCCTGTAAATGCTGTTGCCGTTGGATTAATAACAGGCAGAAATAAGCCTCTGGCAATATACGCCTTATAAGCATCATCGCCTTGACCGTCCAATCT
>JAAGZL010000553.1 GCA_024206335.1 Gammaproteobacteria bacterium | reverse complement strand
CGCCCAAATGGTGTGGTAATTACCGGGAGGCCGGCGGCCATGGCCTCGAGTACTGACAATGGCAGTTCCATTGCGCCGTCGGCTTGGGTGACGGTAAAGCAGTAGATATCGGCGAGCTGATAGATTTCCTCGATATTGGCCAGATAGTCTTTCAACACAATGACGCCACTAGCCTCCAGCTCTTCGCAGAGGCTGTTATCTTGCTCGGTTGAGGTGCTGCCAACTAATACGGCTTGAATATTATCGACGGCAGATTGGATTTCCTGTAGCCAGCGTACATTGCGCTTCTCTTTGATGTGGCCAACGTGCAGTAAAATACGCTTATTTTTGTCCAGTTGGTATTTTTCTCGCAGGCCCTTCTTGTTATCGACGGGTTGGTATCGCTCGCGATCGATGCCGACATTGACGATATCGGAATCGATACCGAGAGCGCTAAGGGGTTCGGCCATTGAGCTGGATAAAACCAGTAGTTTCTGAATATCCAGCCCTCGCACTCTCTCTTGCTGTTGTTGGTTCAGCTCTCTTCTCTGGGTTCCCAGTACCGCGAGCTTGGAGTTATAACGTAGTTGCAGCAGGTACATCTTGATAAATGAGGAAAAGGTCAGGGAGGCCTGCGGAATAAAAATCAGTTTGTCGGTACGCCGGTACAGGCTCATTAGCATCAAGCGGGGCACAAGTAACAGCGAGTTGAGGGCGTTGGGTAAATAAGGCAAGTAGCGTACGACGGTGACATTATGCTCTTCGCTAAGTTTATCGTGCACCATCAAGGCAAGATTTTTTACCCCCTCGTCAAAGGGGGCAAAGAAATGTTCGTAAACATAGGTGATGTTCATCTTGCTCATT
>JAAGZL010000552.1 GCA_024206335.1 Gammaproteobacteria bacterium | reverse complement strand
TGCATCTGGAACATTGCTTGTTACCATCAGTGAATCCGGTGGTGCCACTGGTCTTACTTGGGAAGATTCGGTAGATGGCGTCTTGAGTAAAGCTACTGCCGAAACATGGCAAGGTACAGCAGTTGCAACTGGTACAGCTACATGGTTTCGTTGTTACCAATCTGGTGATGACCCTGCTGCGGCTGAGACTGTACTCGCTCGTTTCGATGGGTCTGTTAGTACATCAGGAGCGCAGTTAAATATGTATAGTACAGATATTGTGTCAGGTGCAGTGCAAACAATTTTAACATTTACTTACACCCAGCCAGCTGCTTAAATTATGACTAGTAGCACCCACACTTACACGGGTTATTACGACCCGACCACAGGCAAAGGCCATAGCGGTCAGATGATGAAGATCGGGCAGAATCTGGAGTGGATGACATACTGGACCGGTAGCTTTCCTTTTATCAATGTTATTAAGGGTGGAAAAACGGACAACTACGCCGTCCCCGGCACGCTAGATGCGAACGGATATCCCGACGCCTCTGGTGGCGGCTACTGGAGACACTACACTCACGCCCCCCTCGCTGGATGGATGTCCGAAGGGACGGTCGATGAACCGTGGGTGTTGCGATGGGAGGGAACAGGTGATGTTACATGGAGCGGAGGCACCGAGATACCTGGCACCACCCCGAATCGACGAGAGTACACATCGCTTGCCTTACCTACTACTAATTACTATACGGTCGCCACTGGCGATGTCACTAAACTAGAGCTATTGGCTCCCGGTGAAGAAGCTCGCTTCGATGCTGGTAATATACTGCATAGCCGTTTCGTTGCTGATCTCGCGGGAGCCGATGTTGTGAGAATGCTGCACTCATTGGTTGACGACAATGGCAATCGCGATGTTTCAGACTTCACACCCTACGACTACATTAATTGGAATATGCGCCTTTCGCCGAATGGTCTAGTTCAGGTAAATAGAGGACTGCCAACACAAGTAGCTTGCGAGATAGCAAACGAGCTAGATGCCAATATTCATTACAACGTCCCGCACCAAGTAACAGACGCAGCAGCAACATACATCGGGCAGCAGCAGGCATTGCATTTCGATTTCTCGGGCGGAAAGAAAGTTAAGATAGAATTGGCTAACGCGGTATGGAATTATGCTCCGGGCTTCCCTGATGCTTGGTCATGGTTTGCGTATGGAGAGGCACCCGCACAAGAAGGAACATTTGACCCCGTGACCGCGACTTGCACATCAGTTGGGCACAACATGGCTACAGGCACAAAAATTGCTTGTTTCAATAACATACATCACACCGATTGGCCTTTTGCAGCAGGCGGTGAATTTTATGTGATAGCGGAGACTGTCGATACCTTTCGGCTTTCCAGAACCGAAGCGGCGGCATTGCGTGGTGCTGACGTGCTTGACGATACCGATGCAGACCATAAAGAAAGCTACATCCCTGACGTATCGGCCACTTTCCTTAGATTTAAGCAAACAGCGCTAAACACTAAGATGCAGGCCGTTAATTATGCCGAGCGTGCTATGCAGGTATGGGACTTGATCGGTGCAGAGATAGGCGAGGAAAATATGGAGGTTATTGCTGGTTGCCGCGCTTCTGATGTTAAGTTCATGCTCCAAGGATTAGAGGTTCCAGGCTATCGCGAAAGGGTAATGACAAGTGGTCAATTCTATTTCGCGGCGTATTGGACTTCGGTTTTCATCGCTGATGATTTTGAGAATTACACGAATGAGCAACATGCTGATTACGCGATTGACGTGTGGATGGCTGATGGCGGGGAGTGGCATAGTAAAATCGAGTCTCACATCGAGGCGCTCGGATGTTATAATTTCAGCGCCTATGAGTGCGGGGATCATAACGGGAACCAGGACATTATATCGCAGGCTAAGGTTGATAAACTGATTAGTTTGGCACGTGACCCTGTTGAGGGGATGCGTATAATAGACCACTCTTTCAGGCGTTTGTCTGAATTAGGGATAAAGGTTGCGACCAATTTTAAAGCGCATGAGTATTATAATAGAGATAGCATTAGGGGGAGTGTTTTTGGCTCAATGGAGCATCAAGGCGACACTGACGCCGCGCAATACTTGGGAATAAAGCCCTTCTTAGATTTAGGCGGAGTGCCTAAATAATGGATACTAAATACATCGGAACAGGTCATGTCCACGAAACTATTGCAGAGTGGGCAGACTACGTTAGAACCCATGACCCACTAACCGAGGATATGCAGGGCATACTAACCGATGATGGAATCTATGATTGGGGTACTTCTACCGATCTTGATTTTTTCGGAATTGACAGGGCTGAATTTGAAGTAATCTTAGACGTTGAAGAATCGGTGCGCCACAACGGTGATTTCGGGAACGGCGCGAGGATTGAGGCCGATTCTGGTGGCAATTATGAGACGCTTTACGAGGCTAAAGGGGTAACAATTAAAAACCTTTCTGTTGTTAACACAAGGGTTGC